>JANQEV010000106.1 GCA_028278145.1 Chromatiales bacterium
AGGATAGCATCAACTCTGTACGAGAACAGGTAGGTGACAAGCAGGTGGTGCTGGGGCTCTCTGGTGGTGTTGATTCCTCGGTGGTGGCAGCCATGCTGCACCGTGCCATTGGTGATCAGCTTACCTGTATCTTTGTGGACAACGGTCTCCTGCGTTTGCACGAAGGTGATCAGGTGATGGCCACCTTTGCCCAGCACATGGGCGTAAAGGTAATCCGCGTGGATGCTGAACAGCGTTTCCTGGATGCCCTTGAGGGTGAGAGTGATCCGGAGCAGAAGCGCAAGATCATCGGCAACATGTTTATCGATATCTTTGAGGAGGAGGCTGGCAAGTTGCCGGATGTGGAGTTCCTGGCTCAGGGCACTATCTATCCTGATGTTATCGAGTCAGCCGGTGCCAAGTCAGGCAAGGCGCATGTGATCAAATCTCACCATAATGTGGGTGGCCTGCCTGATTATATGAAGCTGAAACTGGTGGAGCCGCTACGGGAACTGTTCAAGGACGAGGTGCGCAAGATCGGTGTGGAGCTTGGCCTGCCCTCAGAAATGATCTACCGTCATCCATTCCCTGGCCCCGGCCTGGGTGTGCGCATCCTTGGTGAGGTGAAGAAGGAGTATGCCGACATCTTGCGCCAGGCGGATGATATCTACATCACCGAGCTGCTGAACCATGATCTGTATGACAAGGTGAGCCAGGCCTTTGCCGTGTTCCTGCCGGTAAAATCTGTGGGTGTGGTAGGGGATACTCGTCGCTATGAATATGTGGTCAGCCTGCGTGCGGTGGAGACCATCGACTTCATGACCGCCAGGTTTGCTCACCTGCCATTTGAGTTCCTGGAGCTGGTTTCACGTCGCATCATCAATGAGGTGAGCGGGATCTCTCGCGTAGCCTACGACATCTCAGGAAAGCCGCCTGCCACTATTGAATGGGAATAGACGGCACAGCTCAGTAGGAAGCTGTGGGTATTTCATCTACTATAAAGCGTATGAATAACGCTTTATGGGCCTCAGTGGTTATAACGGTGTTGTGCACACTGCTTCCTGTCGCAACGGTGATGGCACAGCAGGAACCTGCCAACGTTGATATACCTCATGTAAATAAGCTGGCCAGGGAGAGTTACACAAGCGGCTATCAATTTGCTGATGAGTACAAGGCGTTTGCCATTGCACCTGGTGGTGCCTGGTCTTGGTCGGCAGGGAAGTCGAGCCGGGAAGAGGCGGTTGCAAGCGCATTGCATGGTTGTGGCTCCTACACTCAGCAACAGTGTGTGCTGTTTGCAGTGAGTGATAAGGTGGTATTTGATCGAGATGCCTGGCCTACACTATGGAGACCCTATCTGAATGCACAGCAGGCGGCTAAGGCATCTGTCGGGATCAACCGGGGTAATCGTTTCCATAATCTGCAACTAAAGAGAGATGGCCAGACGCTGAAGCTCTCTGATTTGAGGGGAAAGGTAGCAGTGCTCCACTTCTGGGGTTCATGGTGCCCACACTGCCTGCGTGAACTGCCTTCACTGCAGACACTCTACGATACCCTGGTGCAACAAAAGATTGAGGTACAAGTGGTTCTGGTGCAGGTGCGTGAATCCTATAGTAAATCTCAGGACTGGTTGCAGAGTAGAGAGCTCTCCCTGCCTGGTTACGACTCCGGAGCAGTCGATGAGATGGATAAATCTATCAGGCTGGCAGATGGTAGTCGGCTAGACGATCGTAAGCTGGCCAGAGTGTTTCCCTCAACCTTTGTGCTGGATGGAAACGGGGTAGTGATTTTTTCACATGTGGGTCCTGTTGATGACTGGATGGAGTATCTCTCTTTCCTAAAGGATGCCGTTACCCATAGCGGTTATTAACCCGGTGAACGCGATATACATGGTCACCGGGTTAATAATAAAAAAACCGGCAGCGGTGTAACTGCTGCCGGTTATTCAGTACACCTCACTCAACTTCTTCCCAACCTGTGATCATCGCCTTGATATGCGATGTCCAGGTATGTCCGGCAGTGGCAAGATAGACATGGACGATAAAGAAGATCAGCATCATAAAGGCACCAATCACGTGTGCCACTGCTACCCACTCCAGTGGTAGGTCGGCCAGACCGTAATCGGGCCACACATCATAAAACAGGTAGAGCCAGCCGCTGAACCAGATCAACGGGTTGATTACCAGCAGCACGAACAGATAGGCCAGGCGCTGCAACGGATTGTGCTTGCGCAGCGTGGTCTGTTTGAACGGGTGCGGTGCATGGGTAAAGATGCCGGTCGCATAGTACTTGACCATGGCATTGACCTTCTCCAGGGTTGGAATGTACTGCTTCCACTCACCAGTGGTGAAATGCCAGAAGATGGCGAACACCCACAGACTGACCAGCATCCAGGCCGCTATGGTGTGGTAGCTGACCGCATCTTCGAAACCGAACAGGCTGTAGGAGCCGTGAACTTCGAAACCGGTGACCAGCATGGTGATGATGAGCACAGCCTGAGACCAGTGCCAGAAGCGTTCAAAGCGTTTAAAGATATAGATTCTCTCTGACATGTTACTCGGCCTCCTTCCGGTCATTTATAAGACGTATGGCACCATGGATAACCACACCGACCAGCGCTAGCAGTGCAATGATGTAGAACAGTTTGTCGAGTAGTGGTGTGTTGTCAGTACCTGGCATGTAGATACCATCGATACCCTGCATACGACCATTTTTGTTATGGCACTGTGCACAAGAGAGGGCATCCTCTTTCGGGGCGACCATATGGGTGATAGGCCAGGACATTTCGGTGGAGACAAAGCTCAGTTTGCCACTGTATTCAGTGCCCATCGCCTTCATACCGGTGGTTAATGCCTTGTCCCAATCGAAGTTCTGCCAGAAGGCGGTATCATCGTCACCGGCGGTATGGAAGACTGCCAGGGATCTCTTCTCGGCATCGATGGGTTGCTTGCCACGGAAGATCTTGAAGGGCCAGATGCGGGCACCGGGATCGTTCGGTTCGCCCCTGAAATCGTTGATTTTCACCACCTCATCAGGATTTACCTTGTCACCGAACAGGGTGTACAGGACCTCACCGTTAAACCACTTGTACTCGGGAATGACATAACGGTCGTAGGTGAAGTCACCCTTCTTGGTGTCGTAGGCGATCATGCCGGAGCTGGCTTTAATCTTCATCGGCTTGCCGTCCTCACCCATCTTACCGGCGGTGGACCAGTCCCAGCTCATCTTGGTCAACTGTGGACTGCGTGCATACTCCGGGATGTGGCAGGTCTGACACGCCAGCTTGCGGGCATGGGTGTTCAGACGCTCATCCTCTTCGTGCGGTGTATCTCCATGACAGGCCTGGCAGGTGGCTGGATTGCGGTCATCTTTCTGGCCACGCAGCAGTGGACCTTTGTTGTCTGATGCCTGGGTGTGATAACGACTACCGGCAACATCGTGCTTACCGTCGGAGTGGCAGGTGGAGCAGGTGAAGTCCAGGCCGTCCTTGTCCATGTGGATATCCAGGTATCTGGATGGATTCTCCAGCGATTTGTCCAGGTCGCCATGCTTCACCGCATTACCACCGCCGCCGAAGAAGTGGCAGGCACCGCAGGTCCTGCGGCTGGTTTTGCCCACATTCTGGGCTACCTTCTGCAGGTCAACGGCGGGCTTGAATTTGCCTGATTTGGCTGGCCACTCATAGGGCTCATAGGCCGGATGTCCTGACAATCCAGGGTATTTTTTATAGGTACCTGTGGTGTCGTGGCATGCAAGACAGTCGACATTCTTCTCGCTGGCAAAATCGAACGAGTCGTCCTCGAAACCATATCCGATATGGCAGGCGGCACAGAAAGTCATGTTGGTCTTGGTTGCGGTACAGAAGTTGTTAATAACGTTCTTCTTGCCCAGCTTCTGACCGGTCTTGGGATTGGTGTACTCCCAGGTCCAGTGTTTGGTTTTATGGATCTGCTTTGCCGCTTCAGTGTGGCAGTCGATACAGGCCTCGGTAACCTCCTGGCCCTGTTTGAACTGTTTCTGCAGTTCCTCGTACTTGGAGTGATCTGCGGTAGACGTTTCCCTCTTGCTTTTTGCCACCACGGTTTTATCGGTCTCTGCTGTGGTCGCAGGTTGCTCGGCAGCTCCAGCCAACCCTGCCAGGAACAGGCTAGTGGACAGCAGCGCTGCGATAACAGATTTGCTGGTTTTCATGCTACACCCCTTAGAAACATAGTGTGTTTGATTCAGGCACCTGTATATTGAGTTCAGGTGTTAACAACCACCGGTATCGGGGCCACCACCGGCACCACCGCCAGGACGTTTGCGGTTAAGGGGTGGAGGAGGCTTGCTGGGATCAAAGTCGACAAAGGTGTTCTGATCTTCCTGAACCTTGGCCATGATCTCACTGACCTTGGGACCGAACATCTTGCCCATCAATCCTGCATTCATCAGGCCGATGTATACCTTACCATCCTGTTTTTTATATACAGTGATGGTGCAGGGCATCATTATGGATAGGATACGGCTGGCATCCTCTTTCAGGAGCGGTTTTGAGTAGGTAGTGCTACATGCCTCTACCAGCAGTACCGGCGGCACATTGCTACCTGCTGCGGCTACTGCTTTGGATGGCTCTCTAAGACCGGAAAGCTTCCAGCCTTTGTGTTTGAGCTTCTGAATATTGGCCTGGATGCGGGCTGCGGTCTCCTCAAGCCCGAATGGACTTGGTACTTCCCGTATCATCATGCCTCCAGCCATATTCATGGCAATAATGGCAACGAAGAGCACACCGGCAATAAATCCACCTAACAGTTTTAGCATTTCCTCAACCCCCTACTGCTCGCTACTGAAGTTATCTATTGTGGCCCTGTAAACTGATACAACAGGAAACCAATTAGAATGTTCTAATATTCTAACATCTTTATGGCAGGCTGTTATTCCTATCCATGATTTTGTTGACGATTGTCAATGGCAGTAAAAATAAAGATTTCACAGATCCAAATCTGCATCATAACTGTATTTTTGCTGGAGCCAAGAAGTGATTCTTATTTCTGAACAGTTTTTCCTGTCATCTTGTCTGAAATATGTCAGTGAGGCATACAGTACCAATCCATTTCTATCCTGTAGTCTGCAAGAAACTGAGGCTAATCAGGAAATACCGACCTTAGTCTGTGTTTGCTTTTGCAGGTTGTGAGGAGATTCTGCTGTACTGCAGGCACCACGAGAGTAAATAAATATACCATACGGTAAAATACAACCATATTTTTCAAGAAATTATTTATATTGGCATTTACTATGAGCGCTAATACTAAGCAATTGTTATTAAGTTATTTATTAAGCTTGTTAACAGTTGGATGGAAATGATGTCTGGTAATAACAAGTCTGTCACAGTAGATCCATTAGATCTGAGCTGGATGCAACATGCCATGGCATTGGCTAAAAAGGCCGAGGCTGAGGGTGAGGTACCAGTGGGTGCCGTTATCGTACGGGAAGGAGTGGTTATCGGTGAGGGCTGGAATCGCCCCATCTCCACCAATGATCCTTCTGCCCATGCAGAAATTGTCGCACTACGTGCTTCTGGTGAACATATTGGCAACTACCGTCTCCCTGAAAGCACCCTTTATGTAACCCTTGAGCCCTGTCCCATGTGCGCCAGTGCCATCATCCATGCCCGGATAGGGCGGGTGGTATTTGGAGCCTACGACCCTAAAGGTGGTGCAGCCGGTAGCGTCTTCAATCTATTACCGCCAGATGACCGTTTCAATCACACGCTGGAGTGTGAAGGTGGACTGCTAGAACAGGAGTGTGGAGAGCTGCTGCGGCAGTTTTTCCGCAGTAAGCGTAGCGGCAGCCAGTCCTGACGGTTTTCCAGTGTAAATCACTGAATGTCTTGATAACTCTATGAATAGACAGAGTATTATTTCTGCCTGATAAACCACATAAAATTTGATTTTAATTGAGATATGTCAATTGTTTTGGCGTTTGTCCATGTATAGTAAATAATTTCCTAAATGGTTCTTTAGTTTTTCATAATATTGACGCTATTCACATATATCCTGATCTTTAATAGATAGGATAGATGCAGGAACCTAAATCTTATTAAGGATCAAATTCACAAAGGACGGTAAAAAACTATTCTCGTGTTTGAGGAAATAAAAAAATGACCAATAGAACGCCATGCAGTTTTGATGAGCCTCTTGAAAAGTCCTATGAATACCACAGCGGTGCCCTGGAGTTCCTGAAGGAATTTGAAGTTCCACCAAATCCCGTAAATTACGCCATAGCCTATGAGTACACGGCCATGCGTAATGGTGCACTCAACGATGAGATCGATGTGCACCTATCCAGGACCGGGGGAGTGGATGCATATATATTGGCTGATCTGTTTGAGCGTTATTTTCTCAGGGATCAGGCCGAGGAGATTGATGGATACATTACCAATATGCATGAGATTTTCACTACCGCCTTGGAGGGTGTAACGGGGGCATCTGAGGGAGTGAGCGAGTTTGGTAAAGTCCTGGAAGCCCAGCGTGGTAAGCTGGATGACAATCCTAGTATTGAGGGGATTCAGTCCATTGTCACTACCCTGGTCGATGCTACAGAGCAGGCACATGCCAATAATCAACAGTTGCAATCCCACCTGGAGGAGACAGAGAAAGAGACTACATCAATGCGTGAAGAGTTGGAGAAGTTGCGCGTTGAGGCGGTTACCGATGGGTTGACCGGACTGTTTAACCGTAAAGAGCTAAACAACAGGTTGGATCAGTTGTTGGAAAAGGATTATGAAGAGACCATGCCATTATCGGTGTTGATGATGGATATAGACCACTTTAAAAAGATTAATGATAACTATGGCCACCAAATCGGTGATGAGGTAATACGCCGGGTGGCAAAAGCGGTGCAGGAGCATATAGAAGGGGACAGTTTTGCCGCGCGTTACGGTGGTGAAGAGTTTACCCTGGTGATGCCGGAGACTGATATCAATCGAGCTGTGGAGATAGCGACCTCAATCAATGAGGCAGTTAAGAAACTGGTGCTGGTGCGTCGTACCACAAAAGAGCGCTTACCACCGGTGTCCATATCGGTGGGTGCTGTTAGCGTTAAAAGTGGCGAGGATCAAGAACAACTATTGGGACGGGCAGATCAGGCGCTTTACCATGCCAAGAACAATGGGCGTGATCAGGTGGTGAGCGATCTGGAATTTTCCATACGCAGGTAACACTTTAAAGGGCAGATGAGGATGACATTGGAGGAAGCTTGGATTTCTCCTTTGTCTGCTGCACTTTCTGCTGACCCAACCAACTTAGCAGATTGAAATATGTGCGGATATTTTCTACGTAGGTGACAGGTTCGCGTCCCCTGGCATAGCCATGTTTCAGTTCCTTAAAATACTTTTCCTGGCTGAGAAGAGGCAGAAACCTCTGTACGTTTTCCCATTTGTCTGGATTGCCGCCCTTGCGTTTGGTAAGGGTACGGGCATCTTCCAGGTGGCCATAGCCAATATTATAGGCGGCCAGTGACATCCATAACCGGTCATCGCCCTGGATGTGTGGTGCAATCCTCTGCTCAATCTTGCGCAGGTATCTGGCGCCACCATTGATGCTTTGTTTAGGATCCTCTCTGTCTTCTACCCCAAGTTCCTTGGCAGTGTTTTTAGTGAGCATCATAATACCGCGTACCCCCGTTGGTGAGACTGCACTCGGATCCCAGTGTGACTCCTGGTAACCCATGGCTGCGATCAAGCGCCAGTCGAATTTAGTTAACTCTGCTGCCTGCTTGAACAGGTCAATATATTTTGGCAGGCGCTCTCTGGCATGAAATTTAAAGGTATTGGTCCCGACAAAACCGATGTTTACAGTTATGCCGTAATAGCGTTCCATGAGGCGGTTCAGTTTTCCGGATACTTTAACGCGGTGGAAAAAATTGCTGGCCGCATTGTACAGGCTGGTATCTTGTGAGTGCTGGAAGGCCCATGCCAGATCTTCTGGTTGGGTTAGATCAAAAGCTACCCCAAGCTCCGGGTAGAAGCGTAGGTTTACAGATACTTCATTGGAGTCTGCCACCGTATAATCCAGGACCTGTTCCCACACCAGGTGGATTAGTTCCTCACTACTAAGCTCGCTGTTGGCAACCCAATCCAGATCAGGTTGCTTCTTTCGGTGACGCAACAGCTCCTCTTCATGGTTACTGCCGGCAACTACTTCAAATATGCTGCCGATGGTGTCATCAAGATTCTTTGGACGTTTGTTACCTTGTTTATATATCAACTGTTGAGTGATTTTATGGTAGCTAGGGCCAAATCTGACCATGGTCTTTCTGTTTGGTGTAACCGTGATTCCTGCTGCAGCCAAGTGGGCCTCTCCCCGCACCAACATAGGTAGCATATCGTTAAACTTTTTCGGCACTATAAACTTAGCTTTTACACCTAGTTCCCTGGCAAACATCTGCACCAGATCATATTCAAATCCAGTCATGCCATCCCTGTCTTCGTAATAGGTGGTGGCACTGTTTCTGGTAAGTACCAGTAACTCTCCCTTACGCTTTATCTGCTCAAGAAGTGGTTCTTGGCTGCTGCAAGAAGTCAGCAGCATAATAAGAAGAAGCAATTGAACTGAACGTATCAATGAGTGGCCTGATCCCATAATAATTGTGATTAGTTTATGGATCTTTTCGTGTAGAATAATTGTAGTCGATTGTAACTGATCGTAACCAGTTGTAGGAGAGGTGCCGGAGAGGCCGAACGGGACTGATTCGAAATCAGTTGACCCCTTGCGGGGTCCGTGGGTTCGAATCCCACCCTCTCCGCCAAATAAAACTAAGGCCCTGCATGGGGCCTTATGCTTTTATCGGAGTGAGGTGAGTGAGAACCCACGTCTGGTTCGACAAGCCAGCGTTGTGTGCTGGCGCAGCACGAGCCACGTAGTGGCGAGAGGGCGAAGCCCGGTAATCCCACTCTCGGCAACTGCTCCTGTGTTGCTCTACCTCCTGCATCCATGCAGTCATTTCCGCCAATAAACCCACCAGCCCCGCTTGTGGGGGCTTTTAGGTTTGTCATGTTGTAGGGAGTAGGCTGCTATCACCACTCCCTCGTACCGCCACCCAGTAGTGATGCCCGTTGTTTCCCTTGGCCAGAGCGGTTACCCCATGGCTGAACTGTGTTCTTGGATGTATTAGTTTTTTTACTACTGTTTCTGGCGCCAGGTTTACTTGTTGCGCATTTCTGCTCTGATTGCTCGGGTCTTGTCTTGCGCTTATTGTTTCCCGGTCTGTTAGCAGTGGTATGGTTCCTGTTATGGCCTTGACTCTGTCGGCGTGGCTGGGATCGTCCCTTGCCATTGCGTCCGTTCTGAATCGGTTCTGCCTTGATGTTTGGATCGGGATGATATCCATCCAAGGTTACCTTTCGTATTTCACGTTTCAGCAGGCGTTCAATATCACTCAGTAGCTTGTGCTCATCCACACATACCAGGGAAACGGCCTCTCCCTCGTTGCCAGCGCGCCCGGTACGACCAATGCGGTGTACGTAGTCCTCCGGCACATTTGGCAGTTCAAAGTTGACCACATGGGGCAGTTGGTCGATGTCCAGGCCGCGTGCAGCGATATCGGTGGCTACCAGTACCCGTACATCTCCACTCTTGAATCCAGCCAGTGCCCGGGTGCGAGCCCCCTGACTTTTGTTGCCATGAATAGCTGCAGCACTGAGGCCATCTTTGCCCAGTTGTTGGGCCAGACGATTGGCACCATGCTTGGTGCGGGTAAACACCAGTACCTGCTGCCAGTTTTGTGAACCGATCATGTGGCTCAACAGTTCGCGCTTGCGACGCTTATCCACTGGATGTACCACCTGACTGATGCGCTCTGCAGTGGTATTGCGGCGTGCCACCTCTATCAATTCGGGGCGATTAAGCAGGCGGTCGGCAAGTTGTTTGATCTCATTGGAGAAGGTAGCTGAGAATAGCAGGTTCTGGCGGGAATGGTCCTTCGGTAAAAGTGCCAGTACCTTGCGGATATCGTGAATGAAGCCCATGTCTAGCATACGGTCCGCTTCATCCAGTACCAGGACCTCAACTTGTGACAGATCTACTGTCTTCTGACTGGCGTGATCCAGCAGTCGGCCTGGTGTGGCCACCAGGATATCGACTCCGCGGCGAAGCTTTTCAATTTGAGGGTTGATCTTGATCCCACCAAAGATCACTGCTGAATTCAATGGCAGGTGACGACCATAGGTCTCTACGCTGTCGCCAACTTGGGCGGCCAACTCACGGGTTGGGGTAAGCACCAGGGCCCGTATTGGACGCTTGCCCTTATTGATGGGGTTCTTATTCAGAAGTTGCAGCAAGGGTAGGGTGAAGCCTGCTGTCTTACCGGTACCGGTCTGTGCGCCAGCCATAACATCCTTGCCTTGCAGGATGGTAGGTATAGCTTTCTTCTGAATTGGGGTTGGTTCTGTGTAGCCCTGCTCGCTGATTGCACGCAGGAGATCGGCCGACAGACCGAGGGTATCAAATGACATTTGGGTAGTTACTCCAGTCTTGCCCTCCCTGTCACAGTATCTACTGGCGGGATCCGGTCCGGGCTGGATTAATTAATTGTTACTAAGCGGGAGGTCCTGAATAGGTGGGACAAACTGCAAAGAATCTTTCCGGCGACCCATATCTGATCGCTATGGGCGCTGACCGTCATGCGCCTGAATGCGGTGCAGTCTATCAGAAATATAGGTTTAGATCTGCCTTTTCTCAGTTATTTGCCAGTTCTGGTGTGAGTCTAACCAGCAAATTGGCTACACGTTGTTTGATATCATCCCGAGAGGCACGAAAGACTTCCATAATTTCATCCTTGGTACCGGTTGCCTTGGCAGGGTCACTCAGCGGCCAATGCTCTTTCTTGGTGTTGCTGGGTAGGGTAGGGCAGTTATGGTCTGCATGCTCACAAACCGTAACCACTATATCTGCCCATTCCAGCATCTCCTGATTAAGAGTTGTGGACTCTTGTCCCGAGATATCCACATCTACATCCTGCATCACTGCTATGGCGAGTGGATTCTTGCCATGGGACTCAATTCCTGCGGACCTTACATGAAATTGTTTATCTCCAAGTAAGCGGGCCCAACCCTCTGCGATCTGTGATCTGCAGGAGTTTCCAGTACAGAGAAATAAAATGCGTGTCAGGTTTTTATTGTTCATTGGTAAGACATTATGCAAATACTATTTGATGCGGTCTATTGCTTAAAAGGTGCAATGTTCAGGAACAGATATTTCTATTAAAGACCCCGGTTCGTGGGAGAGGTTCACAACTATGGTGTAGTTGTGCAGAGGTGTAGTGAGGTGCTTGGTATTTAGACTAGGAATGGAAGAGGGTAGGCGAGGTCTGTACCAGGGAACTCCCTTTTACAGTCTGAATGGTTATCAGGCCATGGATCCGAGGATCAGAAGTTGGCAAGAGCGTTAAATAGATCAACGACCCAAGTGGTCAACTCGTGAAAGATGGATAGGTCTGCCGAGACGTACACTGTGTTTTGCATAGTTACTCTGGACTCTTTGATTAGGTCATTACAACTAATAATAGACGCATTTCTTCTGCTTATTGTTTATATCGGCCTTGTTGCGATGCTCTAAAATTGAAGATTTTTTAGGCTTAATAGAGATTCTATAAATAGGAAAATAGATATTAACTAGATAATTATGGTGGCTTCTGTTTAAAAAACACTGTAAAAACAGTTAGATATATAATATATGGAGTGAAGTGAACTGGTACTAATCCAGTAGTCATGGCAGAAATGGGGAATCTAAGGTGAGATGAAAAGGAGATTAATTCCCGACTCATTTTGTAGGAAATCTGCCTAGCACCCGAATAGGGGGGTAATTCAGGGTTGAGCGGACGCCAAATATCCCAGCAGCCGTAACGATAGCTGCACTGGAAAAAATACCGACTATCCATACCCAGGGGTTAAATCCGTAGCTGAGTTCAAACATCCTGGTGGCCAGAAAGTAGCCGAGTAAAGAAGCAGCCGTCGCGGCCAGAAAACCTGCCATGGCGCCCAGTGACATGAACTCCAATGTAATACCCTTAAGGATTTGTCTTTTGGATGCCCCCATGCTGCGGAGGATTGCAGCCTCTTGCAGGCGTTCATCCAGGGTGGAGTGTATGGCGGCATACAGCACCATCAGGCCGGCAAGCAGGGTGAAAAGAAAGACATATTCAACTGCCAGTGATGCATGATCAATTACTGTTCGCACCTGATTCA
Organism: Chromatiales bacterium; assembly: GCA_028278145.1. Classification (GTDB taxonomy): domain Bacteria; phylum Pseudomonadota; class Gammaproteobacteria; order Chromatiales; family Chromatiaceae; genus JAAGZL01. Next base: position 12,200 of record JANQEV010000106.1, read on the forward strand.
TAAATGACCTTACGTCCAGCACTGTGACACTGGGAAATGCCTGTACCAGTTCCACCAGGAATTCTCCCTGATTATCCCCCAGGTAGAAGCTGGTTACATAGGTGGCGGGTAGATGCTCCAATACCCCTGGTGATGCAATAACAAAGAAATTAACGTTGAATGAATCCCACTTTACCGTACGCAGGCTGGTAATCCTGGCTGCCATCTCCTGACCTGCTACCAGAAAACGCATGGTATCGCCCAGCTTCAGCCCCAGGGTATTTGCCAGGCCCTGTTCCACTGAAAAGCCGGCTTCTGTTGCTGATGTATCGTGCCACCATTTACCGGCTGTGATCCTGTTATCCTCCTGCATCTGCAGGGCCCAGCTCAGATTGAATTCCCTGGATACCAGGCGTTGGGCGCGGTCGTTTTGGTAATGGTCTGGACCTACCTGCTCCTGGTTGACCCCTACCAGCCTGCCACGCACCATGGGGTATAGTTCTGGAGCGGGAATCCCCTTGGATTGGAAGAAGTTGCGCAGTGGTTTCACTTCATGGGGTTGGATGTTGACCAAAAACTGATTGGGCGTGCCGGGTGGCAGGGTGCGGTTCCATGCCTCCAGAATATCCACCCGCACCAGAGTTAACAGAAGCAGGGCCATCATCCCCAGACCTATGGCCACGGTCTGGATGCTGCTGCCGCTGCGGCGGGTGAGGCTGGCCAGTCCGAAGCGCCATATCATCCCTGAACCCTGATCCAGCCATCTGGCTGTTTTTATCAAACCGCTGGCTGCCAGCCACAGGATAGCAATGGTTAGAATGCTGCCGCTCCCCACCATGGTGGCAAGACGCAGATCCCCGGTATGCCACCACATCAATCCCAGCATCACCAGGGTGGTGATCAGTACCAGGCTCCAAATGGAAGGGGTAGTTAGCTTCAAGTCGCGCCGCAATACCTTCAGTGGAGGCACCTGTCGCAGGTGTAAGATGGGGGGTAAGGCAAAACCTGCTAACACCACCATGCCCGTAAGTATGCCGGTGACAATCGGCCACAAAGATGGTGGTGGGATCTTGAGTACAAACCATTGGGCCAGCATGCTGGAGAGTATCTCCTGGGCCAGATATCCCAGGACGGACCCCAGCAAACAGGCCAGGCCGCCCAGCCATATCAGACGCAGGGTAAACATCTGCAACAGTAAGCTGCTACTGGCTCCCAGGCAGCGCATCACCGCACCGTTATCGGATTGACGCTGGGCATAATGCCGAGTGGCCACGGCAATGGCAGCTCCACCTAAGAGTACCGATACCAGGGCAGCCAACCCCAGAAACTGTTCTGCGCGCTCCAGGGCCGTGCGCATCTCCGGCCGGCCATCCTGGAGTCCCAGCATACGCTCTCCAGGAAGGGTGTTCTGCTGCATCCAGGTGCTGAAGCGTTTGATGGTCGCTTCCTGTCCGGCCAATAGCAGATGCCTGGTTACCCGACTGGCTGGCACTACCAGGCCGGTAGCATCCAGGTCGGCATGATTCAGCATTACCCGGGGGGCGAACTGGAACAGGTTGCTGCCGCGATCCGGCTCATAGGCCAGAACTCGAGCGATTTCGAAGGAGACTCTTCCCAGTTGCAGCTTCTCACCAATCTGCAGGGAGAGTTGGGTGAGCAGGCGCGGTTCCACCCATACCGTACCTGTTTCCGGTATGTTGCTCTCCACGGTTACCTCGCCGTAGAGTTTGCGTGCGGTCTTTAGTTGTCCACGTAGGGGGTAGCCCTGGCTTACTGCCTTTACCTCGGTTAGAAGAGTATTGTCTCCATGCAGTACCACACTGGGGAAGGAGGTGGTGTGGGCCTGGGTCAGGTTGAGGTCGCTTGCCTGTTGTCGAATCTCTGCACGGATCGGATCCGGGGATGAAATTACCAGGTCTCCAGCCAGTAGCTCAGCAGCCTGGCGGGTCATAGCGCGACCCACTCGGTCGGTGAAGAAGCCCACAGCAGTGACTGCAGTAACTGCCAGCATCAGGGAGATGGCAATCACCCTTAACTCACCTGACTTCCAGTCCCGGCTGATACTACGCAGAGAGAACCGCAGTCCAGTGCTAAGCATCGTGGTACTCCAGAATACCCTGGTCTAGCAACATACGGTCACCACAGTGTTCAGCCAGCTCCACATCGTGGGTTACCAGTACCAGTGCGGTGTTGTGGGCCTCTTGTAAGGAGAACATCAGGTCGATTATCTGACGGCCGGTATCCTGATCCAGATTGCCGGTGGGCTCATCGGCAAACAGTATCTCCGGATGGGTGGCAAAGGCCCTGGCTATGGCCACTCGCTGCTGTTCTCCACCGGATAGTTGGTCCGGATAGTGATCTATGCGTTCTCCCAGTCCTACCTGTTGCAAGGTCTCCAGGGCCCGTACCCTGGAAGTGGTAATATCGCCTCCCAGTTCCACTCCCAGCATGACGTTCTCCAGAGCTGTTAGTCCCGGTAAGAGCTGAAAGGATTGAAATACGAAACCAACCCGCCCGGCACGCAGTGCGGCCCTGCCATCCTCATCCAGGGTGGATAGATCAGAGTCAAACAGTTGAATCTTGCCAGTGGTTGGGGTGTCTAACCCAGCCAACAGGCCAAGTAGGGTAGTCTTGCCGGAACCGGATGCGCCTAGAATGGCAGTGGAACTGCCTGCATTCACTTGCAGGTTTACATCCCGTAATATGGTCAGAATACCTCCGGGTCCGGTTACTTCCTTATGTAGGTGTGATGCGGTTATGACCGGTTTGTTATTGGTGGTTGGCATGCACAGATTCCTATATACCGTTGTTCTATTATTGACCTTTTTTTCGGTTTCCGCCTGGGCTGATCCAGCTCGAGGCATCCTGATTGTTGGTGACAGCCTGAGTGCCTCCTACGGAATGGAGATGGAGCAGGGTTGGGTTTCACTACTGCAACGCAGGTTACAGAATAGCGGCCATACTCTTCCGGTAGTCAATATCAGCATCAGTGGGGAAACCACAAGTGGTGCCCTCAGCCGTCTTCCCTCTGCCTTGAGACAACACAGCCCTGCAATAGTTGTGATCGAGTTGGGAGGGAATGATGGTCTGCGTGGCATCAGTCTGTCACAGATGCTGGATAACCTGAACAGAATGGTAGAGCTGTGCCAGGCTCAGGGAGCTCAGGTGTTGCTATTGGGAGTGCGGTTACCTCCTAACTACGGCCCGGTGTTTAATGACCGCTTCCAAAAGGTATTTCAGGATGTGGCAGGAGAGAAAGGGGTGGAGTACCTGCCGGCTTTTATGCAGGGGGTAGCCGACGACCGCAAACTTATGCAGGCAGATGGTATACATCCGACCAAAGAGGCACAGCCCATGCTGATGGATAATGTATGGCCAAGAATCAAATCCATGCTAAGAAGTAAAAAGGCTAACTGATAGGAAAAGGTATTATTTAAAAGTTAATCAACAATCATTTAGTCAGTTTTGTGACCAAAGCGGACATTGTGGTCCATGGTATTTGGACAGAACTGACACATAGGTGGCATACAACTTGAGAATTAGTTGGCTAATATTTCTGACTTTTTTAGAAGTGCAGCAAACTCTTCTGTTGGAACAGGCCTGCTGTAAAAAAAACCTTGAACCTCATCGCACCCTTCCAAGCTGAGGAAAGAGTTTTGTTCCTCGGTTTCTACCCCCTCTGCAATTACTTTTAATTGTAGGCTTTTGCCCAAAGCTATGATCGCCTTGGCAATAGCCTCGTCATTTTGATTCTGTGGAATATCTTTCACGAAGGAGCGGTCAATCTTCAGCTTGTCTATAGGAAGTCGTTTTAGATAACTCAATGATGAGTAACCGGTGCCAAAGTCATCAATGGCTAAGCGTACTCCCAAGCCACGAAGTTCTTCCAACGTACTGATGGCCTCATCGGCCTGTTGCATGATAAAACTCTCTGTAATCTCCAGTTCCAAGCATTGTGGTTCTAATCCCGTTTCCTCTAGAATTTTACTGACCGTTTTTGTAAAACCACCTAGTTGGATCTGCTGCCCAGCCACGTTGGCACTGATGCGTTCTATGGCGTACCCAGCTTCCTGCCATGCCTTCATTTGGCCACAAGCTTTGCGCAATACCCACTCGCCAATAGGGATAATTAGGCCAGTATTTTCTGCCAGGGGAATGAATTTTGACGGTGGTACCAATCCCAGTTCTTCATGCTGCCAGCGGATCAAGGCCTCAGCTCCAGTGAGTAGCCCGGTGGTCAACGAATACTGTGGCTGGTAGTACACAATAAACTGCTCCTGCTCCATGGCGTTGCGTAGATTGGATTCCAGTTGAACCCGCTCCGAAGCAGATTTGGTAAACTCGGCGGTATAAAATTGATAGGTGTTACGGCCCTTCCTCTTTGCCTGGTACATGGCCGTGTCTGCATTCCTGACCAGTGATGTAACCTCATTACCATCTTCTGGGTAAATACTAATCCCAATACTGGCTGTCAGGTACAGAGTGTTTCCTTCTGTCTCAAATGGTTCGGAAAAGGCAGATAATAGTTTTCCTGCAACAATACCAGCTTCTTGTGGGCTACCAACCTCCTCCATCAGAATATTAAACTCATCGCCCCCAATCCTGGCAATCGTGTCATCCTCCCTCAGCTGTAGTTTGAGCCTCTCAGCCACCTGTTGAAGGATTTTATCTCCAAAGGGGTGACCGAAGCTGTCATTTATATGCTTGAATGCATCCAGGTCCATGAAAAACACACCAATATGATGTCTCTCTCGATTAGCACGCTCTATAGCGTGCTCAAGCCGTGCAGTAAAAAGAAGACGATTTGGCAGGTCGGTCAGGGGGTCGTGGTGGGCAAGATGTTCAATCTGAGCCTGTGATTCTTTTATGGCTGTTATATCAGCTATGAGGCTGACATAACGTGTGGTGGTTCCTGAATCATCCCGAACTGCTCTAATAGTTTGCCAACATGGGAACACCTGGCCATTTTTTTTACGATTCCAGATTTCACCCCGCCATTGTCCTGTCTTCTCAAGTGAAGCCCACATATTATGAAAGAAGGAACGGTCGTGGTGATCTGACTTCCAGAGTCTAGGATTCTTACCAATAACCTCATCTCGGCTGTATCCTGTGATTTCCGTAAACGCCTGATTAACCGTAATCACATTTGCCATTGAGTCACTGACAACAATGCCTTCCACAGAATTGTCAAATACAGTAGCCGCTTGTTTTAGCTCATCTTCGGCCTGCTTGCGCAGTACCACCCCTGCCAATGTATCCGTAATTGCCACTAGGAACTGTTCTTCGACCTGGGTCCTTGTGTGACCATGTGGAACATACATATTTAATACGCCGAGAACCTCTCCCTCACTTTGAATCGGCACGCAGTAATGTCCATGTGGGTGAATACCTGGGTAGGTGATCTCATGCCTTTCATCTATGTGGTCAGCAAAAACAACTGCTCCCTGTTCTGCCGCCCGTCCGCACATGCATTTACCAAACTGCAACTGGGAACAACTCTCGACGATCGAATCTGGGAGGCCATGGCGGACCTTCATGACCAGTTCTCCTGTAGATTTGTCTACCAGAAAAATACAACCCTTGGGTGACAACCCAAGTCCGTGCCTTGTTAAAACTAGCATCAGGCTATGCCTGAGTATCTCAGTGATCGCAATTGGTTGCAGTGACATGTGCATGATAGATGCAATGATCTCCTGATCCAGGAGGTTGCGTTGAAGCGTCTCATCAGCCATCTTGCGTTGGGTAATGTCGCGGGCAAAAACGCTTAATACAAACAGATTCCCAACTATTGTGCTTGAAATAGCCAGTTCTAAGGGAAATTGCCTGCCATCTTTATGCCTGCCCATCACTTCTAACTGGACGCCGGATTGCTTTGCCTCAGTTGTATCAAACAAGGACTGCAAGATCTCATCATTCTCTTCCAACACCTGTGGTGTCAGGATGAGCTGAAACAGATGCTGCCCAAGTGCATCTGTTTCCGTGTAACCAAATGCATCGGTAGCATGTTGGTTCCAACTAACGATCCTACCGTTTTTATCGGCCGTGATGACAGCATCAAATGCTGTATCGATCACTTTAGAAAAACGCTCCTCCTCGGCAGTAATAGCAGCATCTGCTTCCTGGGCCTGAAGCTGAGCAATGCGTCTGTTACGGTATACGGCAACGGTTAACCAGAGCATCATCATGAACAATAACCACATTGCTGCAACGTTCCACCAATCGATAGCTGCAATTCCTATTTGTCTAGTTACAGATAGTAGAAACTGCTGACCATATACCCATACACCTTGCCTGATCTCCAGATTGATCAGGTCTGGCCAGTTCCAACTGAATCCATTGCTGCCTATTTTTGACTCCAGATTATTACTACCTATTTCCTTCAGACTGCCAGCCAAGGACATGGTGAGTTTCAACTCCTCGCCTGGTGAGATAACGCCCTCAACAAAATGATCCAGGTCAATCCTGAGTGCCGCCATGCCACTGAACATCTCACGCCGCTCGTCTTCCTGCACTGGGGGATAACGGCCCAAATAAACAGCTTTCAGGATAAGAAATTGGTTGTTGTTTGAATTGTGCAGTCTGGTAGGGCCTAATGTGACAATGTAACCGGTCTTTATTGCTTCCTCTATTGCACCTATTGCCTCCGCGCGACGGGATATGTCATATCCCAACAGGTTTGCTGAAAGCGGATTCATTGGCTCGATAAAACTGATCGGTAGATGAAAAGCCAAGAGGAAAACACCGCTCTTGTTCCGCGCATGCATACCATTCTTTAGTCGGAAGCCAACGAACCCTTCTTCTCGCATGCGCTCTACAAATCTAGCCCGATTCTCATCCTGGATTTTTGCCATGTGCAGAATCGCACTGATAAACGGGTATGCCTTAAGCATTTCCTGGGAAAATGCCGTTTGTTCAGCCATGCTCAGGTTTTCGCTGGAATGATAAAGACCAACAAGGGAAACCAGGACTGTCTCCAGGCTGGTGATCCGTTGAGTCACCGTGTGGTGAATTATACTTGCACTGTCTTCAAACTCAGAATTGATTGCCCGCAATTCATTCCACACGGAGAATGCTGCCGTCAACACTGAAAATGCGATGACTGACAACCAAAGGATGGCTGCCATATAGCCCTTGAAAACCTGTTTCCTGGAGTTGAATCGCATTACTAATCCACTTTCTTGGCCTTCCGAATCAATGCCTTTGGCAATCTGATACTGCTTCGTTTAAGTATGTTGTGGTTTACCCAAATATCCCATTTTCGGTTCGACACAATCGGAAGATCGGTAGGCTTTGCGCCATCTAGAATTGCGAGCGCAGCTTGGCCAGCCCATTCGCCATGCTCCTCTGGGACTTTGGTAAGACCTAATATGGTGAAAGGCATCATCCAGCCATGGTTAGTGAGGCTAAGGCTTTTGGAAAACGATTGTACTGACTGGCGAACCTCTTCAGCCTTCCAGTCATTAATGCCTGAACTACTACCGATGATAACGAAGTCATAATCCTGGGCTTTCTTATAAGCTGCTACCCAATCTGCAGTTGTGGAGACCAGGCGATTATCCAAAAAGACATTATGTTTTCTGGCTGCACTTATAAATCGCGACAAATTTTTCTTCTCGGTAAGAGTATCTGCCCCAATATACATTGCACTCTCTACTGTGCCCTGTATCTTACGAGCCCTTTCAAACAGCGCATCGATAGGCGCCACTTCCACAATACCCGTGGTGTTCTTATATGGGAAACCGTACCCATCTACATTCCAATTGATGCCGCAAAAAACAAATGGGACCGCGTGGTCTTTGAAGTACGGCTGAATGAGGTACTTGGCTGCATTGTCATCAGCGGTGATTACCACATCAGGCTTCCAGGTCTCTATAAGCTGCTTTGCATGTAGTGCTGCCTTTTTCTTTGACTCCTCATCCTTATGCCGTTTCGTATTCATATCGAACTGTTTCAGTTCACACTTTCCAGCAAGTGTTGCGCGCAGACCACGTTCCACGCCGTCTGACCAGGCATAACCCTTGTGATATGAGGATACGAACAGACATTTACCAGCCAATGCGTTACTAGACATCAGCACCAGAAACACAGCTGTTATTATGATGGAGGAGGACCTTCTTCTATGATTTATCACCATGAGCCTACTCCTTGCTTCACTAAATCCAGAAGGAAATACCAATACTACCTAATTAGTAGTATCTCGACTGATTGGCAATAAACTTTACACAAATGTCAATATTTTTTACAACATTTCTTCGTATTAATAGCCAGAGGATTTTTTGATCCTATGTAAACATGACTATTTTGTGTGTTGCTACGTCTGAGACAATCTCATTTGTTTATTATGAATTTACAACAAAAAGTAATTTTCCTATCAAGGAGGACTTGAAGTGTAAGTCTTTGAGATTAGGCAAGTAACGCCACGCTACTGCAAGTTTTTTGTATACATCGAATCCCTATGATGAGCCTAGCAGCTTGTAGCTGTATGTAATAATGTCCACTTTGTGCCGAAAGCAGAAGTACGTTTAGATCCGCGATGAAAATCGGTTTCTTATTGTATTTTGTTTGATTTTAATACTCAGTTATCAACAGATTTTTCTGCATATCCTGCCAGTTCCAGATAACCGCTTCCCTGTAGTGGCTGCCCTGATCTGTTGCCGGATATATCTACCGCGCCCTCCCAGTAACGAATCAGATGGTCCAGTTCCTGGTTTTTCAGAACCGGTGTTACAGTAAGGTTGATATCTAGTTTCGGTATCTCCAGCTTCCAACGTATGGGATAGCTGCCCCCCATCGGGCTGTCCCACCACTCCAGTTCCTGTAAGTACACGGTATCTGCGTTCAGCCTGATGATTTCTCCATCCTGTTGTAGAAGCGTTCCAGAACTGTGTGGGTCTACAGTTCCATCCTTGCGGCGCAGACGATAGAACATTAGGTCTGAACCATCTGAGAGCTGCAGAGAGAACCAGTCCCAGCCGGCCTGGTCTTTACCCAGGGCGCTGGTGCTCCATTCACGGTCCAGCCAGGATAGCCCTGTGACCTGGTGTTTGCTGTTTTCCAGTGCTATTTCACCACTGACACCCAGACGCGGAATAGAGTAGTAGTAGGAGGCATTGCCTGGTTCGCTGCTCTTCTGGCTCAGGCCGTCCTGACCCTGCAGCAGGGGGCGGCGCAGTGGTTGTAACTTCAGATTCAATTCGATGTTGTCTGCCTTGGCCTGTAGATGCCAGTGGTCATTTCTTTCCGTAATGGACCAGTCGTATAGCCAGACACGGAATGGTTCGGCTTCGGCGCCAGCCAACTCATTGGCGCCACGGCTGAAACGTTCAAAGCTGTAAAATTTCTCTCCCGATACATCTGTCAGGGCCAGATGGGCCATCCAGCTCTGGTTGCTTCCCCATGCTGATTTCCGTTGCGGGTTATCAGGAGACAGGGCATTTCGAAAGAATACCAATTGGAATCCAAAGCGGTTTGATTTGGTATCGGCCAGGTTGCCGGTGAAGTACCACCATTCGTTGCGAAAGCCAGGGTGCGAACCGTGATCATCTGGGAAGCTGAATGTGCGCGGAGCCAGGGCGCGCTGGAAACCGGTATCAGCTATTCCTCCCAGAATATCTCCCACTTGGTATCCACTGCTCGGTTCTACTTGGTTGTGATTGTCCAACAGCCAGATGGCAGTTACAGTTAGCAGGGTTATTAGCGTGAAGATCTTGAACATGTGGTGCCTACTCCTCACGCAGTGCCATTGTTGGAGGGGTTTTAGCCATGCGCCAGGCAGGATAGACCCCGGCTAATAGGGCAGAGATAAGGGCCAACAGCAAAGCTTCAATCAATACCCCTCCGGGGATGAGCAGTTCCATACTCCAGCCAAAGGCACGTTGATTGATGACGAATACCAATACCAGTGCCAGGATCAGACCCAGGGGTATGGCCAGCAAGCCGGAGATCAGGCCCATGAAACCGGTCTGTCCCAGTGTTACCCCCCACACCTGCCTGGGAGTGAACCCGGTAGCACGCATAATAGCCAGCTCCCTGGCCTTCTCCAGTTGCAGACTCAGAAGTGCACTCAGGATACCCACGAATGCCACACAGATGGCCAGAAGTCGTAGTACGTTGGTAATTACAAAGGTGCGGTCGAAGGTCTCCAGTGAGGTTTGATGCAGGGTCCGGTTGGAGCGGATACGCAACTCCTGTATGTCTCCAACCAGGTTATGAATCCTGCCAATAAGCTGCTCTGGGTCTACCCCGGGTTTCAGATACAGGCCCATGGAGTAGATGGAGTTGTCGTTCCAGTGCTGGCGATAGAGGGACATGCGCATGCTTACCACTCCATGCTCGGAACCATAATCTCGATAGATCCCGGCTATCTCAAAACTATGCCTGCCATGATCGGTGTCCAGTTGCAGTTTATCGCCCACTGCCAGCTTGTGCCGATAGGCGTATGGTTCGGAGATTAGTACCGCCTGTTCCCGGTCGAATTTGGACCAGACTGTTTCCGGGTCACCCTGTAACAGTTCAACACTACCATAGCTCTTTGCAGCCATGTGGATGGCAAACAACTGGGTAATGGTGCCAGCGGTGTGTAGTTCCGTCTGGCGGCCACGGCTGATCTCTGCGATACCCGGAAGTTGTTCTATCATGTTTGAGATTTCCGGTTTCAGTCGGGCCTGGTTTCCGGTGCCAGATGGCTGATCGGGTGATATATAGATATCACCCCGCAGGGTGGATTCCAGCCACTGCTGCACTGAGCCACGAAAACTGTCCACCATTACTCCTACCCCTACTGTGGCGGAGATGGCTATGCTCAGGGCTGCAATGGCTACTCCAGTGCGGCTGAGAGAGGTGTGAACACCATGCACCGCCATACGCCCTGATACTCCTATGCTGGGACCAAACAGCCTGGTGGTTGCCTGGCACATCCAGGTTACCAATGTGGGTGTAAGCAGGCTGCAACCAAGGATAAAGATGAACAGTGCAACAAAACCGAACATCAGGCTGTCGTCAGCAATAAGCAGGGACCCTGCGACTGCACAGCAGCCGAGACCCAGCCAGGTAAGGGGCAGGCGTAGCTGCTTGGTTCGATCCTCAATGCGGGACCTATTCTGAACCGAACGGGGAGATGAGAATGCTGCCTCAAAGGCAGGGATCAATACTGCAATCATAGTGGCGATGATGCCCATCAAGGCACCCTTTATCAGGCCCGAGGTTTGCAGGAAAAGTTTACTTACTGTGAGCACAAAATAGAGATCATTGATGGTACGGGTAACCAGGTGAATGAGTTGCTGTGCCAGCACTATTCCCAGCGCCAGACCAGCTATAGTGCCAGCTGCTCCGATCAGCAGGCCTTCACCCAGGATCAGGCTAAATATGTCTCTCCGGGTGGCACCCAGTACGCGCAGGTTTCCAAATAACTCTCTTCTTTGCAGGACCGAAAATGAGATTGAGTTATAGATAAGAAACATACCCACTACCAGGGCCAGCAGGCTCATGGCTGTGAGATTGAGGTGGAAGGACTGGGTCATTCCGCGCATGGTCAGGTTGCGCGATGCGGTTTCCAGCAGACGGGTTCCTGCGGGTAATATGGACAGAATAGAGTCAATATCCAATGCATCATCCAGAATCAGATCTATGCGGGTCAGTCGCCCTTCACGCTGTAACAGCTCCTGGGCACTGGCTATATCTGTAATCAGAATGTTTTTGAAGATTGCTGCCCTGGTGGGTGATGGTATGTAACTACCTATGAGCAGGGCAGGTCGTTTTTCCCCTCCAATGATCAGTTCGATTCTGTCACCTGCAGATAAGCCAAGGGATTCGGTCAGTTCCTGGCTCATAACTATGGCACCAGGTGTGGTTAGCAGTTGGCGAATCAGGTCGGTTTGTTCACCATCGGTAGTAAAGTCAAGCAGGTTACGAAAATCACCCTCGGCAAATGGATCTATGCCGATCAGTTCCAGGGTGTTGTCGTCCAGGATTACATGGCCCGACACTACAGGGGCGCTTTTATCAATTCCATACTGCCGGCGAAGTTGGGTGTAGAGTGAATCGGGAATACCATTGGGTCCGGCGACAATCTGGTGGCTGGCCTTGCCGGTCACTGCCTGTGCTGATAGATCAAAGGCGCGTCTGGCACTGTCATTGGCCAGATCCACCGCAACTACCACGGCAACTCCAAGTGCAATACCCAGGATGGCCAGAACCAGTTGCCAGGGATGGAGCCGCAGATGCTGCAGACTGGCTCGCCATAGTGTGGTTTTCACCATAGCATACCAACCGATGCCGGCTGCAGTTTGCCATCAGCCAGAGTTAGAGTGCGATCTGCCCTGGAGGCAACTGCCTGGCTGTGGGTTACCAGTACCATGGTAGAGTTTTCTTCCCGCACCATTCTCTCCAGCAGGTTCAGAACAGATTTTCCGCTCTGGGCATCGAGATTCCCCGTGGGTTCGTCGGCAAGAATCAGTTTGGGACGGTGGGCCAGGGCGCGGGCTACGGCGACACGCTGCTGTTCACCACCTGAGAGCTGGTCAGGATAACTCGTGTCATGGCCTGGCAATTCGATCGCCTCTAGCAGTTCCTGTATCCGCTGTCTGCTCTGTTCTTTGCTCCAGCCGTTCAACTCTAGTGGGAGTAGCAGATTGTCAACAACATTCAGAGTGGGGAGCAGGTTAAAAAACTGGTATACAAATCCGATATGGTGTCGGCGAAACATGGTTCTGCTGTGTTCATCCAGACCGGTCAGATCTACCCCGTCTATCCGGATAGATCCACTGGTGGGCTGGTCGATCCCGCCAATGATATTTAACAGAGTAGATTTGCCACAGCCGCTGCGTCCCAACAGGGCCAGGATCTCTCCGCGCTGAATAGTCCCATTCAGGTCATGCAGCACCTGTTGCCTGGAGTCACCCTGGCGATAACACCGGGATATGTTATGTAGGTTTAAGAATGCTTCAGCGCCGTTACCACTCATTGTGTAGAGGCAGATCTGTATGAAATTTAAAGAAATAGAGCTTTGCAACCATGGTAATGATGATATTTGTCATGTATTCAGTTTCAAGATTAGTAAATAAGCCACTATTTTGTTGTTTTATCATGATAAATTGATCAAGGTCATGTGAAATAGATGGTTGTTGGTCTAACTTAGCGCGAGCAATAAAAATAAGTTGCATGCGCAGTTGCGAACACAGCTGCAATTGCGACAACAGTTAATAACTATAAATACTGTTGTTCAACTAGACCCGCTTAGAGCGGGATTTTTTTTTTCAATACGGTGTAAAATCTCAAAGAATTATTCAACAGACTAGCGAATGCAGTTGTGAACACCAAGCAGGCCAAATGGTGTTATCTTGATTGACCCGCAAGGGTAGGTAGAGGTAGAACGGTTTATACGAAGGGCCCGTAAATGGTGATCACAACCAGTAGCCTCACATTTCGTGCACGTGCTGTAATTACCGACTCCATATCACGTGGTTTCTCCTATCCTGTTTCCGATTTCTATACCGATCTGACAAGTGGCGAATTTCTGCAGTCGTTATCGAATGAATGCAGGATGTTACAAAAAACTTCAGCTGTATATGTCTCCCTGTCAGAGATTGAAGCTGGTATCCGGAAGATCATCACTGATCGAACCAGAGAGGATCTGGAGTCCGAATATATTGAACTGTTTGAACATAATAAAGCCAAGTCACCACTGCATCTGTATGGCGGTCTGCATCTGCAGAACGGGGGTGGGAGGCTGGAGACGCTGCAATGCCTGACCAGTCTGTATCGGAGCTGTGGACTGGAGATGGAAGAAGGTTCTGAGCACGCAGACCATCTAACCGTGGTGCTTGAGTTTCTTGGATTGCTTTACCGCCAGTATGATCAGTTACAATCTGATAGTGATGAACCTGGTCTGCGTCAGCTCAAGGCGGATATTCGTTCCGTTATAAAAGAGCTGGCATGGACAAAAAGTCTGGATGAGGAGCTTGCTGCCAGGGGAGGGCATCCTTTCTATCTACCATTGAGCAGACTGCTGCAGGCACTATTGGCATTACCAGACACGTAGTAGACCACATAGGCCTGGCAAGTTGTGAGATATAGTCATTGAGGTGTGGTATATGATGTGCCTATTTTCTTGTAGTTATTGGATGACAGTCACTAGATCTTGGTCCCGTGCATTCTCAGCAATTAGCCTGCTTGTGCCTGTACTCGCTCTGATCACATTTTTAGTTCCTACTGTTGCTCTGGGCGACTCCCATAACCAGAGTTTTGGTGATAGCAGTGTAAAGCCACTACCAGTACGACAAAGAGTGGTATATCACATAAGTGAGGCCAAAAAGGTGTCATTTGTTCTGGGCAATATCAATAATCATATTGATGGGGTGGGTAGTCCTGACCTGGTGGAAATTGTGGTTGTGGTAAATGGCGATGGCCATAACGGATTTCTAAAGTCCAAGGCCAGCCAGGAGATTGCTACAGAGGTGGATCTGTTGCAGATTCAGGATGTGAAATTCGAGATATGTGGTCACACTATGGATGCATACAGCACAACTGAAAAAGACCTGGTAGGTGACTTCAAACGACTCAATCAAGGTGGGGTTGTGCGTATGGTTGAGTTGCAGATGAAAGGTTTTGCCTATCTGCGTCCCTAGTTGTTACAACTCGAATTCATCCATAGAAAACAGTGAATTTTTATTGTTGTTCTGACTGGTTATCTCTGGTTTATCATCATCCGTAACCACAATCTTGGTTTCGCGCATTCCATACAACTCAACCAGATTATAGAGGATACGTGCATTGTCCGGGCTTAGCCTGACACAGCCATGGGACGCCGGCCGTCCTAAACGATGTGTTTCGTTGGTTGCATGGATGGCATAGCCCTGATGAAAGAATATTGAGTGGGGCATTGGAGAGTATTGATATTGCTCAGAATAGTGCATTGGAGTCATCCAACTGGGGCGGAATTGTCCAGTGGGCGTTTCATAACCACGACGTGCAGATGAAATATCCCAAGAGAATTCGTGATAGCCGGCCACTATCACATCCATCTTCTGTTTCGACAGGTCAATGCGTACATCAACCACTGCAGCTTGTGCTGTAACAGTTACCAGGCATAGAAGCAATCCGCCAAGAGATCTGAAACTGACCATCCCAACCACCATTAATCCTGATTCTACCTCTGTGAACGCCTGCATTGCCTTGGTAGACAGTGGGTTTCACAACCTCCAGTAACTAGAAATTAGTCTATAACAAGGCATTTTTGAAGGGAAAGATCGATGTTTTGTGCTTGTTCAGCCAAATAAAACAAGGGCGCCGTATGAGCGCCCCTGATACAACCTGGTATCAGTTCCAGATTAGAGTACGGTAAATTTTTCAGTTTTTTCGTTATACCGTACCAGCAGAAACCAGATAATTACGATGCTGAAGGTTGCCAGATGGGTCCAGCCCCAGCCGTCAAACATCTGTGGCATCCATGCCTGGTATCCCAACATGGTCTGTTCAACCATAAGATCAAGATTATCTTCGCGTGTCAGCACATCCCAGTTTTTAAGGATGCCGCTGAAGATAGAGCCACTCCAACTGAAAAAGAACACTGCAACCACTAGCTTTAGATGTCCTTCACCTATCCTCCACAAAGAACCGGTGGCACAACCACCAGCCAGGATCATGCCTACACCAAAGATCAGACCACCAATGAGAGAGCCTATCCAGAAAGAGGGCGGTATACCCACATAAGGATCGGTAACCTCCTTTGAAAACAGCACAGAGAATAGTACTGCCGCCAGCACTATCGCCAGCATGACTGCTTTGCTCATTTCCCCTTCACCAGTCAGGAATGGCTCGCGGAAGCCACGTGAAAAACAGAAGCGGGCGCGGTGCATGATAAAGCCAAAGGCAAAGCCGAATGGAATGTACAGGGCGCGAGTGGAGAGCATTCTGTTTTCAGAGGTCAGCCAGTATATGGTCCACCAGACGATCAACAGTAAGATCAGTACGCCACCCCAGGGGGCCTGTTTTTTCAGTCCTGGCATCTGTGCTGCCTCAGGTGCCTGGGTACCCCAGGTAATGTTCTCCATGATCCAGAGCATCAGTTTCAGTCCAATGAAGGCACCGGCCAGCAGTCCGATCCACATGGCCCAGCCGGTAGGAGATGAAAATGTAACCGGGGTAAAAAAGGCACCAACGTTACAACCCATGGCTAGGGTTGCTCCTATGCCCATCAAGGTTCCACCAATGGCGCCATTTATATATTCAAGCTTTGGTGGGCGGCTGATGCGAAACTGGCGGGAGATAAGTGCCGCAGAAAATGCACCGATCATTAAACACATGTCCATTATGGATAAGCGATTCTCCAGCGGGGATGCAAGATCCTTGGATATGTTCAGGACATCACCCAGGCCGATGAAGGTATTGAACCAGTCCCCCCAGTTCTTAATGCCCCCAAATACTCCCCAGAAACCACCGCTGGCTACCAGTACTGAGCAGACCAGTACCAGAAGTACGGCGGCAAGATATGGTGACCACTCATCCACGAAGATAGATTGGTAATCTTCTTTAATTTGAGTCATCAGTGCCATTAAGAGATCGCTCCTATACTTTGACTACTTCAACAAATGTCTCATGGGTAGCCTGATTGTCGCTAATCTCATCACCGGCGCTCTCCATAAGCATAAAATCGGCACCCCCCTTGCCCTGGGCCGTAGTCTGTCCGGCACTGTTTCCGCCAAAACCATGGCAGATGAAAACGGTGTCCTTGCGGATACGGGGGGTGACTTTGGCCTTGATCTTTATTTCCCCTACTGAGCTTCTTACCAACACCTCTTCACCCTCGGATATGCCTTTTTGTCTGGCTAACTCCGGATGGATCCAGACCTCATTTTCCGGATAGAGTTCATGTAGCCACAGGTTGTTGGCATGACCGCGTTGGTGAGTGAACCAGGCATGACGTCCAGAAACCAGACGCTGCTGCCCCGGGACCTCTTGCGGTGTCTCATACTCTGGCAACGCCGGAAACTTATTGCGCCGGAAGCGTTCGGAAACAAATTCGATTTTTCCGCTAGGGGTATTGAACTGCTTCTTGCCACTACGGTAGGCCCCATAGCTCTTCTTCTCTTCCGGTCCCAACCAGATGCCCTCTTGCATCAGGGTCTGGCGATCAATGGGCAGGCCCTTTAGTTGTGCATCGATAAACTCTTCCATGGAGAAGTTGAAAACCTGACTCAGGGGAGTTTCAAATTCGTGTTTGGCATCCAGTGCCTTGGCAACTCCTTTGATGATATCCAGTATGGGTTTGGCTTCACCTTGTGGTGGCACCACAGGCTGGCGGATACCCACATATGCCCGTGGACCGCTGGGAGCCCATAGAGGATCCAGACGTTCCAGGTAGGTGGTCTCTGGAAGTATTATGTCAGCCATCCATGCCGTTTCTGACGGTTGCACATCAATGGCGCAGATAAAGTCCATCTGTTGTGCCATCTTCAGACTCTTCTTGCCGTCTAAAACAGCTGCCAAAGGGTTCTGCTTGTATATCATCCAGCCCTTAACCGGGTAGGCAGTAGTGCCGTCCACGATGGCATCACGTAGACTGACATATCCGCCGTCTTCGTGGTTGGCCAGTGGGTAGCGGGTTTCAAAGTGGTCGAAGCGTTCGGCCACATCAAACGGTTCAATCTCCCATTCAAAAGATCCAAGCCTGGCCTTGGGGCTACCAAAGCTGTGGCTGCCGGGGGCGTCGAAAGCACCCAGCAGTGCCATCAACATGGGTAGGGTACGGCGGAACTGACTGTCATTGGTATACCAGGAGGTACGCCGTCCGGGATAGACCACAACGGCAGGTGCAGCAGCAGCCATCTCTCTGGCCATGGCAACAATCTTCTCTGCTGGTATCTCGGTCTCTTGTGCTGCCCACTCCGGGGTGAGGTTGGCAACATGGGCCTTCAGTTCGTCAAAGCCGTGGGTATTAGTGGCCACGAACTCTTTGTCGTACAGCTCCTCTTTAATCAGTACATGCATCAGGGCCAATGTCAGGGCCATGTCGGTGCGGGGTCGTATCGGTATCCATTCACCCTTGGCAGCGGTGTAGGTCATGCGCGGATCCACCACCGTGAGCTTGGCTCCGTTCTTGATGCCCTCGATCATGGTCCAGTTGTCGGGCAGTTGAAATGATTCTGTACGGTTGGCACCAAACATCAGGATGTATTTGGCATTAGCCAGATCAGAGTCCGGTACACCACCCATGGTGGCAAAATAGCCCACGTTTCGAGATGCCAGACACAGGGTGGCATGGCGGGCGAAGTTTGGAGTTGGGAGGTGAATGCCCAGACGCACGAAGAACTGTTCGGTAAGGTCGGTGGTTGAGGACCAGAGCAGGGACTCGGGGCCGTGTTGCTTGATAATCCTGGCCAGGTTATCGGCGACATACTCGAAGGCTTCATCCCAGGAGGCGCGACGCCACTTGCCTTCGCCCCGTTTGCCCACGCGGATCATGGGGTGTTTGACCCGATCCGGGTCGTAGACAGACATGATGCCGGCCTGTCCTTTGGCACAGGTGCCGCCACGGGAGCGAGGATTACGGATATCCCCGTCTATCTTTTCTAGGACACCGTTTACTACCCGGCAGCGAATACCGCAGCGGTTGACGCACATGTTACAGGTGGAGGGGATTACCGTTCCGCCTTCCCATGTCTCTTCGGTATGGGGTACAGCGGCATGGGCCTTAAATGAACGCATACCCAGAGCGACGCCTGCCGCAGTTCCTGCTGTAAGCCCAAGAAATCCTCTTCGGGTTACGCCGGTATCTCTCTCTGTGCCCATCTGGTACTCCCAAATTCTCTCAGTGGCGACAACTCAGTTACAGGATGCCGGGGTGTCGGAATCCTTGGCGCCATGCACTACAAAGGCCTTTACATCTGCGAATAGTGCCGCATCAGGCATTTTGAGGAATTTCTTGGCGGCCTTGTTGCTGCCCTTGATCGATTCGCGGTATGCCTTGCTGGTGTAGTCACTGACTTTTGGTTTGGACTTGCCGGAGGCATCGTGTTTGTCAGCAGCCATATATGCCTTCCACTCAGCGATGGTGCGGCTGTTGGGGGAAATAGCAGCTCCAGTTTCCTGGATATGACAAACGGTACACACCATGCGGTAGTAGACACGCCCCCGTTTCCAGTTGGCCTTGCCTGCTGCTACCGCAATATCCATTGTGATAAAGCTGGTAATAATCAGTGCGAGTCCTGCAATTAGTGATCTTTTCTTGAGCATGGTTGCACCCTTTAGTATGTTGTTAAAAACAATTATTGATCCGCGAAGTCATGGTCTAGATCTCACCCTGTTGCTTTAGCTCCTCATACCACTTGGCCTTGTGGTGTTTGATAAAGTCCTCTTCCAGATAGCCACTCTTCATCCCCTCCAGCGCTTCTGGTTCCTCGATTACTCCAAAATAGATATGTGGCACCAGGCCAATCCACACCACGCCTACACACAGGGCGTGCAGAACAAGTGACCAGCGGAATATTTCAGGTGGCAGGCCAATGCCTGGTCCAAAGAACATGGCCAGGCCAGTAACGGCTATGGCTATGGAGCAGACAATTATCATGGTTCCCAACAGGCGCTGGGCCCCGTTATAACGTCCATATGCCGGCAGTACCTGCTCAGACTTATTAGGGCTCAGGAGTCCGACAATGACTTTTACCATGTAGATTGCATCATCCCAGATGCTCTTGGGTGTGATGGAAAGGACATCCTTCAGGAATGGAACTACAACGCTGTTCAGATAGAGCAGGGTGAAAACTGCGATAACCGCTGTCCATACGATTCCCAGCACTGAGTGGATTAACACCAGGTTGGCATTTCCTCCTACCAGATTTTGCATAAACTCAGACCAGCCTGCCGGTATGATGCGAAGGTCGTCGCCACGAATGATACCCAGGCCTGTGGGTGTAAGCAGGAACCAGCAGATGGCATTGAACCAGTGCAGTAAGATTACGTTTTTCGACCGTACCAATACCATGGGCTTATTCGCTGTGTGAGTCATTCGACACCTCCTCACGGCGCTTAATGATCTTCATGATGCCAGCGGCGCCAAACAGACCCAGCATGCCGGAAAAGCCCACAGATACCACCGGATTGACAACCTTGGAGATAACTTCGGCCTCTATGGTTGGCTCTTTTTCCTGCGGTAGTACACTGGCATCGAGATAGGTTGATTCTGAGTAATAATGATTGGGCTTGGTATCTACCTTGTCGGTTACCAGCTTTTTCCACTTCTCCTGTTTCAGTAGTTGTGACACCTCAGAGTTGGGATCATTGATATCGCCAAAGATCAGGGCCCTGTTGAAACATACCTCAACGCAGGCAGGTTGCTCTCCAGCATCAATACGGGGCTGGCAGAAGGTACATTTAGATATCTTGTCATCCAGTGGATTCTTGAATCTGGCGTCATAAGGACAGACCTGTACACACATTTCACAGCCGGAACAGAACTCACGGTCTACCAGTACCACACCATCATCGCGCTGGTAAGAGGCTCCACTTGGACAGTTGGTCACACATGGTGCATCATCGCAGTGCTGACAGCGCCCAGAAATCAGGTACATATGGGGAACCCCATCGTCGGAAATGGAGATAGTTTCGATAACCCAGTTTCTGTTAAAGCCAAGCGGTGTGTTCCATTCGGCTCGACACGCCACTTCACAGCCCTTGCAGTTGACGCAGCGTTCAGTGTCGGCAAGCATAACGAGCTTTTGATTCGCCATGATTTACACCTTGTACCTTGAGCAAAGATAATTGCTGCTTTAACTAGGGTTAAATTAAATTTAGCAGAGTAATTAGGGTGTCAGAAGTGGAAATGTCGATTGATAATCAAGTACTTGGGAAGATAAGAAAATTAGCATATGATGAATAATCAATATGTATGTGAGTTTAAGAAGGGTTTCTGTTTTCGGTGTATTTTAATAGGTTTTTAATAGATAGAGGTTTAACTGATTTGGCTCAATTGAGTATTCGCAATGATATTGAAAACTCTCTCTGTATTTCTGAATCCTTCCGTTCCCAGTTTGTGCTTGACAGCTCATGGTGTCGGGCTTAGCCTGCCCTATTGCATGGGAGTGTAGGATTTCTGGAATTTTTGGCCTGAAATGGTGCGGTAACTTACTTGAGAATTCCTGCTGGTAGGATAGATTAATACACTTCTCTCCATAATATGTTCTATCTGCAATTTGTGAATAGAAACCACTAAAAGATGATCGAGAAACAGAAAGCCATGGAAGAGAACAAGCAGATATTCAGTAGCAAGGTTAAGTTTAACAACAACCTGGTGGTCCCCATAATCGTGGTGGTTCTGTTGACTACCCTGGCTGTATTGATGGTGCCTGATGATGGGGATGAGCAGGAGGCAAAGAAGCCACTGCCCAAGCTGGATTCTGTAGTGAAGCCACTGGAACCCAGTGAACCAGCCATGTCTCCGCCAGGGAAGCCAGCTGCTGAAAAGCCCGCACCTGTACTGAGTATTCCGGCTGCGAAGGATATGTCAGGAGGTGTGATTTCCAGACAGGACGAGGAGCCGGAGCAGGGAGCTCGCATGATGATTGCCCAAATGCGCAAGGAGAAGGGTAATACAGGCCAAAAGGCGTTTGAGGCCGCAGAGAAACAGCGCAGCATGGGGAATACCGCAGATGCATATCTGCTCTACTTCTTTGCCGCCAAACAGGGACATGGGGAAGCGGCCTATAATCTGGGCACTCAAGCTGATCCAACTTACTATACCAGCGTCAATAGTGCCTTGGATGAGCCAGATCCGGGACAGGCCATAAAGTGGTATCAGCTTGCCATTGATGCTGGTCACAAAGATGCCAGACAGAATCTTAAGGAATTGGCAAAACGTATAAAACAACAGGCCGAGACAGGCAGTGCTGAAGCTGAACGCCTGCTACTGCAGTTGCAATAATGGGAAGAACTGGAATGAAGAATCTATTAATAGCCATCACCCTTTTGTTGATGGTGGGGAATGCAATTGCTAAAACCAATACCCGTGTCAGTCCGCTACTGATACCCGGGAAACAGAGTCTGTATCAGCGGGTGCTGACCATACCACAGGCCAGGATCTTCTCAGCAGCCAAAGATAATGGAGCAGGTAAGGAAGTCATTCCATTTACCGCCTTTTACGTCTATGCGCGTAAAAAGGTTAATAAACGTGAATGGTTAAAACTAGGTACTGATCGTCACGGTAAAATCTCTGGCTGGATGCCAGCAGCCAAGACCATGGAGTGGAATCAGGGGCTGACGGTGGCCTTCCGCGACCCTGTTGGTGGCGATCGCAGCCTGTTGTTCCGGGATCGAGAGTCACTCAAAAGTCTGGTTGATGCCAACGACAAAGAGGCCTATAGCGCCATCTACCTGGAGGCACAGGCCGGTCTTACCAGTGATGAGTCACCAGTGGTGGCAATCCAGCCGGATGTGCACCTGGATGTGAAAGAGGATTTCTATCTGGTCCCGATTCACAAGTATGAAGATGTGTTTGTAGGGGCAGAGCAGGCACGCATGCTGCAGGTTTCCAGTGTTCCACTTGAGTATGAGCCCCCTGCTGAAGCAGGATCAGGGGCAGGAACAGGAGCAGGAGAGGCAGGAACAGAGGTCGGAACAGGATCTGTAGCAGCAGCGCCGGCAATGGTGAAAAAGAAGAAGAAACAGCGTAACTATAGCGCTGGACTGGTGTTCGCCATCGACTCCACCCTCTCTATGGATCCCTATATTGATCGCACCCGGGAAGCGGTGGGTAAGATCTTCAATAGTCTGGATGAGGCAAAACTGCTGGGTAACGTAAACTTTGGCCTGGTCTCTTTCCGGGATAACACCAGCGCTGCGCCAGGCATCGGTTATCTGACCAGAACCTATGTGAAATTGAGTGAGGGGCAGGACTCACATGGTTTTCTGTCCCGGGTGGAGAAGCTGTCTGCTACCACCGTTTCCAGTAGGGATTTTGTGGAAGACGCCTATGCCGGTGTGAAACGCGCCATTGAAGACATGAACTGGAAAAACCACCATGCCCGCTATGTTGTGCTGATTACGGATGCCGGCGCCCGCGGGGAGTTGGATCCTCTATCCAGTACCGGCATGACACCAGAGGGGCTGCGCCAGTTGGCATTGGATAATGGCGTCTCAATCTTTGTGTTACACCTGTTGACACCTCACGACCAGGCTAACCACACCAGTGCCGAGGATCAGTATCGGCGCCTATCAGACATCCCTGGAATCGGCAGCCTTTACTATGGTGTACCCACCGGTGATGTGGTGGAGTTTGGTTATGTACTGGATGCCTTGGCGGCCCAGATCACCGGCCAGGTGCGCACTGCTGTAGAGAACCTGCCCCTGGAGATTGAGGAGGTAGAGAGCGCTCCCGCAGAAGTTGAGATGGTTGCTAAAGAGGCCACCACTCCACAGTTGGCAGAGCTGCAGGAGAAGGTGGCAAAGCTGGGTTATGCCCTGCGCATGCGCTATCTGAAACGCAGTGAGACCGGCAAGGTTCCCAACGTATTCAATGCCTGGATCCTGGATCGTGATATCAATGATCCAGAGCGTAAGGTTCTGGATGTTCGGGTGCTGTTGACCCGTGATCAATTGTCAGACCTGCACGATATTCTGAAACAGATTCTGAATACGGCGGAAGAGGGCCTGCTATCACCCAAGAATTTTCTGAATGAACTCAAGAGCCTGGCTGCAACAATCTCCCGTGACCCATCCAAATTGGGAACCACCACTGCGGTAACTGCAGGCGAGGGCAACAGTCTGGCCGATCTTGGGTTCATGGCTGAATATATTGAGGACCTTCCCTACACCGCAGAGGCCATGCGACTCTCACTACAGGACTGGCAGACCTGGTCTGCGCGTGAGCAGATAAAGTTTCTCAACGCACTGGAAGCCAAGATCAATTACTATCGCGCCCTGCATGATCATACAGATCTGTGGGTGAGTCTGGATGGTGGTCCGGTGGACGGGGATTCAGTATTCCCCATTGCTCTGGATATGTTGCCGTAGGTTCTGCATGACTAATGATGAAATGTCCCCGCAAGAGAGTGGGACGCTGATCTATCATCTGCGAGATGTGGTCAAGACCCGTGAATCCGAGGGTGTGGCCTTTCGTCTCAGTGTGCCCAGTCTGCAGATTGCCCAGGGTGAAAAAATCGCCCTGATTGGTGAGAGCGGTTGTGGTAAATCCACCCTGCTGGATATGCTTTCTTTCATCCTGCAACCAAGTGAGGTGGGCTCTTTCCGTTTTCGTCCCAAACTCAGAGATACCAAGAAGCGGAAGAAGAAGAGAGATGAGCCGCTAGACATAAAGCGCTATTGGGATAGAAATAAACAGAATACGTTAGGTGACCTGAGGCGGCATCACATCGGCTATGTGATGCAGACCGGTGGACTGCTGCCATATCTGTCGGTGCGGGACAATATCAACCTGTCACGACATGTGCTGGGGATGAAGAATGATGGTTCAGTTGAACATCTGGCCAAGGAGTTGGGGATTCATCACCATCTGAACAAACTGCCGGAAGACCTCTCCACCGGTGAACGCCAGCGGGTGGCCATCGGCCGTGCCCTGGCACATAACCCATCAATTGTGATTGCCGATGAACCTACCGCCTCTGTGGATCCGTTCGCTGCAGAAAAGATCATGTCACTGTTCCTGGAACTGGTAGAGGAGAGGCAAATAACTGTGATTGTGGCTAGCCATGCCTGGCAACATATCAAGCGACTGGAACTGCGGCGGCTTGCGCACCATACCAGACGCTCTGAGGATGGGTCGGTAACCGAAACTATTGTTAAGGGCTAGTCATACTGGAGACGATCTCCCGCAGGCTGGAATCTGAATGAGTTCATGTGTAAGACAGGAAAAGCGGTAACCCTAAATGCGTCCATTTAAGACACTAAGACTGGCAACAAGGGACTATCTGCATGAGTGGCAGATGTCTGGTTGTTTTATCCTGGCGCTGGCCTCGGTGCTGGGACCCATGCTGGTCCTGTTCGGACTGAAATTTGGGATTGTGGGTGGCATGATTGAGCAACTGGTGGAAGATCCGCGCAATCGTGAAATCATGCCGGTCGGTAGTGGTAAATTCACCGCTGCATGGATGGGCGAATTACGTAAGCGCTCTGACGTGGAGTTTATTGTTCCACGCACCAGAAGTATTGCCGCCACTATACAACTCAAAAGCAGTAACCATTCCAAGATCGTATCTATGGAGGTGATTCCTTCAGATGTCGGTGACCCGCTGTTGAGTGAGTTGGGAACAGGTCCTACTGAGCTTGATAGCATAGTTCTGTCCAAGAGTGCTGCCGCCAAACTCCGGGTGGAACCTGGGGATGAGATAAGTGGCAGTCTGGTGCGCAGGTTTAAAGACAAAAAGGAACGGGCGCATCTGGATCTAAAGGTCGCTGCCATTGCCCCGGTCAGTGCCTTTCCACGTGAGGCTGCATTTACCTCGGTCAAACTGGCAGAGGCGCTGGAAGACTATCGGGATGGTAACGCAGTGCCTATGCTGGGTTGGGACGGTAATATTGGTAGCGATTCTCGAACCTATCCAGGCTTCCGTCTCTATGCCGCATCTATCTATGATGTGGCGGACCTGCATGAGGGGTTGGTAGATCTGGGAATTGAGGTGCGTACCAGGGCGGCAGATATCGAGCTGGTGCAACGCATGGATCGCAACCTCTCTATGGTCTATTGGGCCATAGCCATAATCGGCCTGGTGGGCTTCTCTCTCTCCCTGGGCGCCAGTCTGTGGGCCAATGTGGATCGTAAGAGCAAGGAGCTGTCGGTACTGAGGCTGGTAGGGTTCCGTACTGGGGATATTATGTGGTTCCCCATGATCCAGGCTCTATATACGGCTGTGTTGGGCTGGGGGCTGGCTGCGGCTATCTATCACGTTGCGGCCTGGGCCATTAATGATATGTTGGCCAGCCAGATGGATGTTGGACAACAGATCTGCAATTTGCTGCCGATACACTACATGATCGCATTGGGACTGACCATGGGTTCATCGGTGATAGCAGCTGCGCTCGCGGGATTTCGCTCCGCCAAGATCGAGCCATCAGAAGGTTTGCGCGAGATCTGATAACCAGACAGTATCAGTGCCGGTGCCTGGTTGCTTAGGGTGAGAGGTGCAACATGCTGCCTGCAGTCATTGATATCGAAGCATCTGGCTTTGGCCGGGAGAGTTACCCCATCGAGGTTGGAGTGGTGCTGCCGGATGGAAAGTCCTGCTGTTATCTGATCAAACCCGATAGTAACTGGACCTACTGGGATGGCGAGGCAGAACAGGTCCATGGTATCTCGAGAGAACTGCTGTTTCAGAAGGGGGCAGAGCCCAGGCAGGTGGCCATGGAGTTGAACGATCTGCTGGGAGGCACCAAGGTTTATACCGATGCCTGGAGTTTTGATCTGTCATGGCTTGGCAAGCTGTACAATATTGCCGAAATCACCCAACTGTATAGTCTTGAAAGCCTGCGTTCACTCATGTCTGAACGGCAGTCTGAGCTCTGGCAAGAAACGAAAGATAGCGTGATGCAGGAGTTCAATCTTACCCGTCACCGTGCAAGTGCCGATGCCAGGATTCTCCAGGAGACCCTGCGACGGCTCCATTTGGAGATATAAACTATCTGTGCAAGTTCTATTTTTAGCCATAAATGTTGATATGCCAACAAAAATATTTCCCAAATAGAAATTCCCCTGTGGTATAAACATGGCCACTGGCGGTTACTAGCTACCCGTGAGGTAGATAATCAATGATTCTTCCAAGGTAGTTTCCTTGCGCCAGAGTGTTATTATCAACAACAGATTATGGCTTAGAATGGACAGATGGCGCTCTCAGACTACGTAAATACATTTGGTCAGGACCTGCTCAACCGCTACGGAGAACGGGTGCACAAGCTGGCAATCAATGCCGGCATGACCTGCCCCAACCGGGATGGCAGTAAGGGCCAGGGCGGCTGTACCTTTTGCAACAACGTCTCATTCAGCCCCAATGCCAAGAAAGAGCCACTGGTGTGGGAGCAGATCGAGGCAGGTCGCAGGGTGATCGCCAAGCGTACCCGGGCCAAGAAATTTATTGCCTACTTTCAGGCATATACCAACACCTATGCCGATGTTGAGTATCTTTCAGTACTGTATAAGCAGGCTTTGGCAGAACCGGATGTGGTAGGCCTCTCCATTGGTACCCGCCCGGATTGCGTCCCTGATGAGGTGCTGGACCTGCTGGCAAGCTTTCAGGCTGAGGGGCATGAGGTGTGGCTGGAACTGGGTCTGCAAAGCATCTTTGACAAGACCCTGGAGCGGGTAAACCGTGGCCACGGTTTTGCCGAGTATCGGCAGGCGGTACGGGCTGCCAGATTGCGTGGCCTGCCAGTTTGTACCCACCTGATAGTGGGGATGCCGGGCGAGGGCAGGGCGGAGTCTATGGCCAGCCTGGAGCAGGTTATAGAGCTGGGTGTGGATGGACTCAAGCTGCATCCGCTGCATGTGGTAAAGGGTACTGCCCTGGCCAACGAGTGGCGTCGGGGTGAGTACAACCCCATGAGCTACTATGAATATATCAATATTGCTGCGGATATGATTGAGCGCACACCTCCTGAGGTGGTATTTCACCGGGTAACAGGGACGGCTGCCGAGGATATCCTGTTGGCGCCGGAGTGGTGCAGCAAGAAATGGATGGTACTGAACGGTATCGAACTGGAGCTGCAGCGCCGTGGAACCCGTCAGGGTGTAACCAGCGATCTGCTGTTAACTGGAACAGATAAACCAGCCAGCCTGTGTCAATCCATTGGTTGATTCAGACAGTTGCAGGTTATGAATTTGTCACTGGAAGTTGAAGTATGGAACTAGTATGTCCGGCAGGTAATCTGCCATCGTTAAAAGCGGCTGTGGATAATGGCGCCGATGCGGTCTATCTGGGACTGCGTGATGACACCAATGCCAGGCACTTTGCCGGACTCAACTTTGGTCCGGCCAAGATCGCCGAGGGTATAAAGTATGCCCATGATAGAGGTACCAGGATCTTTATGGCCCTGAATACCTATCCCCAGCCCAGTGGCTGGGAGCGCTGGCAGAATGCGGTGGATCAGGCAGCAGACCTGGGTGTGGATGCCCTGATTGCTGCGGATATCGGGGTATTGGATTACGCCTGTAACAAGAGCCAGGATCTGAATCTACACCTGTCAGTACAGGGCTCTGCCACCAACTATGAGGCCCTGAGCTTCTACAAGGACCACTTTAATGTACGGCGGGCCGTGTTGCCTCGGGTGTTATCCATGGGCCAGGTGCAGCACGTTATCGACCACAGCCCGGTAGAGATCGAGATCTTTGGTTTTGGCAGTCTGTGTGTAATGGTAGAGGGGCGCTGTATCCTGTCTTCCTATGCCACTGGCCGTTCCCCCAACACCTATGGTGCCTGCTCTCCAGCCAGTCATGTGGAGTGGAGTGAAACCCCTGAGGGGTTGGAGACCCGTCTGGGTGGGGTGCTGATTGAACGCTATGCCAAGGGTGAGAACGCCGGTTATCCCACCCTGTGCAAAGGCAGCTTCCAGGTAGAGGGTAATACCTATCATGCCATCGAGGAGCCAACCAGTCTGAATACCCTGGAACTATTGCCAGAGCTGATGCAGGCTGGGGTGAAGGCGATAAAAATCGAAGGTCGTCAGCGTAGCCCGGTCTATGTGGAACAGGTGACCAGGGTGTGGCGTGCGGCCA
>JANQEV010000111.1 GCA_028278145.1 Chromatiales bacterium
ACATGGGTTTGTCTGCATGTTCGTGGGCCATCTCCTTGATAGCACCAATAACGTCATCCATCTGTGGCAGTAGCACCTGGCCTCGGCCTTCCCGCAGCATAAGAGCATGCGACAGGTTGTTGATGTCCTCGGAAGTACAGGCAAAGTGGATGAATTCGCTGATGTTCTCCAGTTCCTGGTTACCTGCGATCTTCTCTTTCAGAAAGTACTCAACCGCCTTAACGTCATGATTTGTGGTGCGCTCAATATTCTTGACCCGCTGTGCATCTTCCACACTGAATTTATCAGCAATGTTATTGAGAATGTTATCAGCATGTTCGCTGAGAGCTGGAACCTCTGTAATCTGCTCCTGGGCTGCCAGGGCCTGAAGCCAGCGTATCTCCACCAGAACCCGGTGTCTGATGAGGCCAAATTCGCTGAAAATAGGCTGCAGATCAGAGACCTTACTGCCATAGCGGCCATCAACTGGAGAAACTGCTGTGAGGGAGGATAGTTCCATAGCTCAATACCTGTTATATGTTAGGAAAGCGCGGCATTATAGCACCACAGCCTAGCCTATGGCATCCAGGTAATAGTCATGGTGAATGGCCTTGTGCAGGCTGGATCGAAACGAGGTGTGAAAGAGAGCTGACAGATTATGTCGGGCAGGGACCCAGAGGCAGTCTTGATAAAACTACCTGTTGTCTAATTGGCCCCTTGATAGGTTACCTTTGGTTTGATCATGGCTTGGGCGCCCATACCCTTGGGCTTTCCCATGGTGTTGTATGCCTCCGGTGGATCAGTCATCAAGGCATTAATTGCCCTCCTGACCCGATATATAATATTGGTTGCCTTCTGAACAAATGCAGCCCCAGCCTCTGTGGTCTCCAAGCCAGATTTGGCTACACCTAATACGGTTTTAGCATTGCTTAAGGCTATATTTGCTGGAATCTGCATAACGCTGAATGGGAATTGATCACATAGCCCGCCAAAGGCCCAGCATAGACCTGAGGTACAGACTTTTTTGCCTGTAACAGGGTCGATTTCACATTTTTCTTCGAAGATGTCATCAGACAGCAGGAGATATTCCCCGAGATCCAGCTTGGTTGCACCTGGAACCAGGCCTGGTGTTACTTTGGCCTGTCTAGTTGTCTGCACTATAGGACCTGCTGCAGGTGTTTGCACCGTTGGTGTTGGTGCCTTTGCTACTGGAGCTGGTGCCTTCGCTGCTGGAGTAGGTGCAGGTGCCTGCGCTATTGGCTCTGACTTAGGAGCCTCAACCGCTGGGGTGGGTTGGGAGGATTCTGTGATTGCTTTAGTGCCAGATGGTTCTGACTGGGACTGACTCTGAGTGTTTGGGTCTTCTGAGCAGGCCGCGATCAGGACTACAAAAGAAAGTATGGCAATAGGCGCAAGTCTCATATTTCTCTCCAACTAGGGGCGCAGCTGCATAAAATCACAATCTGCAGTTGCTCAAGCTCTACTTTAACATGGGATGACTCACGAACCTAAGGGTAATTAGTATCCTAAAGTGACTTAATGCCTTGATTTATCGATAGTATTCCTTATTTTTATACCGGTATCGATAATTTTTTTCCTGCGCATGATGATCTGGATGCGTTTCCCCCCACACTGATGCCATAGCAGGGCGGATCTGATTCCAGCTAAAAGGAGAGAGCGTATATAGTTGGTATTGTCGCTATTTTGCAGGTGTAGTGGCTCCCCATGTACCATTATCCTGGGTTGTATGGTACTTATGGTCTTGGAGTATATATCAGCCAACTGGCCCAGGATGTTCTGATGCAACATCGGGAAATGCTCGAGTCTGGAGGTGGCCAGAGAAATTCCATCAGAGATGGTCTTGAGCATCTTAGGTTGTTTAGAGAGCTTGCGTTCCAGGTGCATCATGGTAATCACATAACCAGTCACTTCGGTATTGTGATTGCCCTTGCCTGAAAGCTGTCTTATCAGATGATTTATGCCGCTGCTGATGCCTTCCAATCCACCGTATACATCCGGTACTGAGTCAGCATCCACCTGGAACAGGCTGTAGATACTGGCTTGCGCCGCTTCCTGTTCACAACTGCCGGTATAGGCGATATCAGACACCAGGTTGGCGGCCTGAAACATACCTGCAAGAGCTATACAGCGGTCTCTATCTGATTTCATGGTGTAATAGTTATCTTTCCTGGCTTGCTGCTGATTATATGTAGGAATGATGAGAATGAAACAGGTTTTCTATCTGATTACCTGATAACTCAAAAGGCCTGCTCTATGATTCCACCCCCCAGGCAGATGTCATCACTGTAAAATACGATGGATTGTCCTGGTGTAACTGCACGCTGTTTCTGTTGGAACTGTACCTGGCATGCGCCATCTTTTATTGAGGTGATACGGCACTGCTGTAGTGGCTGGCGATGCCTGATCCGGCAATGACAGTCTAAGGGTGTTGCAAGGGGATTGCCAGAAATCCAATGTAGCTGGCTGGCATTCAGGCCTTGCTTCAGTAGTAAGGGATGATCATGCCCCTGGGCCACGACCAGTTCATTGTTCTCTAGATCCTTGTCCACAACAAACCAGGGAATCTCATCCGAGTTGCTACGTCCACCAATACCCAGACCCTTGCGTTGTCCCAGGGTGTAGTGGATAAGACCCCGGTGTTCACCTATAACCTCACCTTCAGGGCTGCGCATGGGCCCAGGTGTCGCGGTGAGGAATCTGTTGAGAAAATCACTGAATTTTCTCTCCCCAATAAAACAGATTCCAGTACTGTCTTTCTTGGCATGATTGGGGAAGCCAGATTGGGTTGCAATCTGACGCACTTCATTCTTATTGATATCTGACAAGGGAAACAGGGCGTGAGATAGCTGATGTTGATTCAGCATGTACAGGAAGTAGGTCTGATCCTTACCGCTATCCTTGCACAGGCACAGCTGTACAGTGCCGTTCTCGGTTCCTTGTTTACGCGCATAGTGACCAGTGGCTATGTAGTCTGCACCCAGCTCCAGCGCATAGTCCAAAAACGCCTTGAACTTGATCTCTCGGTTGCACAATACATCGGGGTTTGGTGTGCGTCCCGCCCGGTACTCAGCGAGGAAATATTCAAATACCTGGTTCCAGTATTCAGCAGAGAAATTGACTGTGTGCAGTTTGATACCAAGCATATTAGCCACGGCCTGGGCATCTTCCAGATCTACGCTTGCTGAGCAGTACTCCTCACTATCATCTTCGTCCCAGTTCTTCATGAACATGGCTTCCACCTGGTAGCCCTGGTTTAAGAGTAGCTTGGCTGCCACGGCAGAATCAACTCCACCGGAGAGGCCTATCATCACCTTACTCTGTTTCTGCATATGGAATATCAGACTATTAGAAATGTGGCTGGTGTTGGATATGTGATGGTTGTGTAACTGTTGGGACTTGGCACAGTATATAACCTACTCAGGAGGGCTCCAGCCGTCACTCCATTTGGAGATAGGTAATATCTCTGGTTCCACCCCATTGTCATAAAACCATGAGTCAACCGCCCATCTTCTGCCTGAAGCATTCTCTTTGATTACCGCGGTGGTGTGGGGCATGCCAAAGATAAAGAATCCCCGGGTCTTGGTGCCCTGGACCTTATGCCATTTTAGCAGGTCATCTTTCTGCATAAGTGCCAGATAGGTGGTGGTATTGGATGACTCATCGATACAGTCCATCTGGTTGCCATCCTCAAACATGCCTGCCATGTTGCCACCCTTGTCATTGAGGGTATCGATCTTTTTACCTATGAGTATCTCCATACGGGCTATGGCTTTCTTAATCAATGTACGTTCTGATTCTGGGCTGATAGCGGCTGGTTGGAAGATCTTGTGTATCTGCTTCCACTCTCCCTTGGTCAGTGATTGGTATTCCACCACTTCACAGGTGTGTTTGTAGCAGACCGGAAAACTACTGATGCTTGGGTTGCCAGGCAGTTCAGGGATATTGCCGGAGTCAAATCCACCAGCAACCGCTGATGCAGGGTTAACTCCCACCAGGAGTGATAATCCAAATAATCTTAAATTATGGATACGGGCCATCCGGCTTTTCCTGAACATATCGATACAGCTTCTTGTATTGTATACCAGTTTTACTACCAGCCAGTCTATTTGTCCTGTGTTACTGGGCTGGGTCCAGTTCCAGCGATTGACCTGGCTGCAGGTCACCCAGACGCCATTTCCCGATCCTGGTGCGTACCAAGCGTAAGGTAGGGTGGTCGATAGCTGCTGTCATACGCCTTACCTGGCGGTTACGGCCCTCGCGAATCCTGATCTCCAGCCACTGAGTGGGTATGTTCTTGCGGAAGCGGACCGGTGGTTCTCTGGGCCAGAGATCTGGAGGAGGGATAAGCTTTACCTCGGCTGGTCTGGTTAGGCCATCCTTGAGTTCCAGGCCCTCACGCAGCTGCTGTAGTTGCTCTTCATCCGGGATCCTTTCCACCTGTACCAGGTATCTTTTCCAGGTCTTGAATTTGGGATTGGCGAGACGGTGTTGTAGTTTTCCGTCGTCCGTTAGTAGCACCAGTCCTTCACTGTCGCGATCCAAACGCCCTGCTGGATATACACCCTTGACCGGTATGAATCCAGAGAGAGTGGGGCGGTTGTCATGGTCGGTAAACTGGGTCAGGACACCATATGGCTTGTTAAACAGGATGAGGCGCGACATGGGCAATAGATCGTGTTTTAGATATACGCCCTATTATCCACTACTTGGTGTTTTTATTCAGCGTCGTCTATCACTACCTGGTTACGTCCATTATGTTTTGCCCGGTATAGAGCGTTATCTGCACGTTTGAAGATAGAATCTGCAGTTTCATCTCCTGTTAAGGACACGACTCCCATACTCGCGGTGATGCGCAGGTCCAGATCCGGGAATGGATGCAGGCGCTCGATATTGCTTCTTATCCTCTCTGCCAGCAGAGTTGCACCAGAGATTCTGGTGCCACTGAGCAGGACCAGGAACTCTTCGCCACCATAGCGGAAGAGGATATCTGAATCTCGGATGGTGTCTTCGCCCACTTTGGCTACTTCGCGTAGTACCTGATCGCCGATCAGGTGTCCGAACTGGTCATTAATAGATTTGAAGTGATCCAGATCGAAGAGGATGAAAGATAATGGTGTGTTATGCCTGTTGGCCAGGCCAATCTCACGCTTGATGGATGCATCCATAGCGGTGCGGTTCTTTGCCCCAGTCAGTGGGTCGGTGGTTGCTGACTGCAGGGCTAGTTGATACAGCAGGGTATTACGCAGGGGGTAGAGCAGGCCGGCCAGCATGTTTTCAGCTATGCCAAGTTCACGTTCCTGAAACTGGATCTTGCGATGCAGATGTACCATCCCCAGTTTCTCATCGGTGATTAGAAGTTCGTATGAGCAACTGTTATGTGAAAGTTGCCCCAGTTCAATACTCACATTCAGTGGTGGAAACACGTAGCTCATGCCATCAAAGGGCATATACTTGCCCAGCTCTTGAGCGAACAGGGTAATCAGCTCTTTCGGCTCCAGGGTCTTTTGCAGAATACTGGCAAGTTCCAGCCGCTTGGGTTCAAGCTCATCAATCACGCCTATGTCATGTTCTATTTTCGGCATATGGGGCATTATATCCTTGATCCGATTGACTGAGTCGTATTGGGTCTGAGATTCCATAAACTAGATTCCGTATCAGCAATTGTTACTTTGTGGATATCTAAGCTAAAAGCGTGCCACAAAATGACAATACCTGTATAAACAACAGGTTATAAACGTTTCTAGTTTGGCGTCATATGTAGGGGACGGTTATTTGACGCCTGGTAGGAGTTTAGTTCTTACCAATAGGAATTTAGAGTATCGGATGTTCCGTTTCTGCGTCAACAGAATGACCGGTAAAGTCCTTGCTTTCAGGTCCCATCAACCATAGATACAGCGGCATAACCTTATCTGCCAGTTTCACACTGTTTGGATCTTCACCGGGAAAGGCCAGGGCACGTAGTTTGGTACGGGTTGGACCAGGTGCAATGGTGTTGACCCGGATTGAACTGCTGTCTCTGGTCTCATCGGACAGGATCTGCATCAGGCCCTCGATACCAAATTTGGAGACGCCATAGGCGCCCCAGTAGGCCTTGCCTTTTCTTCCCACATGGTCTGAGGTGAACAATACCGAAGCATCCTTGGCTTTTCGCAGCAGTGGCATACAGGTCTGGGTCAACAGGAAGGGTGCATTCAGGTTGGTCTGCATTACCTGAAGCCAGGTCTGGGGATCGTAATCGTCAATCCTACTCAACATGCGCAGGGTCGCTGCATTGTGCAGTAG
>JANQEV010000004.1 GCA_028278145.1 Chromatiales bacterium
ATCGCAAGGCGTGGTGCGCAGGCCGCATGCCATAGCTATACGGCAAGCGCCACAACACAGCGAGCGCGCCATTTGGCGCAAACCCATACGGGACGCGCCTTTGCGCCAGATCTGCTGTGTTGGCTTGCTTACTAAGGACTAAGGCCATTAGCTGCACAAGCCGCCTTGCATCTCAAGACGCAAAAGCAGCGTCTCGGCCATCATGGAATTAATCAGAGACTCCTAAACTATCTACCGCTGATTCACCATCACATGCAGGCTCTTCCGGTCCAGTTTACCCATGGCATCATGCGGAAATTCAGTCACCTGGATAAACCTGCGCGGTCGCAGTGGTGAAGGGATATGGTTGCGGCACCAAGACTCAACCTCAGCAGGCAGTGACTCACCTAGATACAGCGCCACCAGAACCTGGCCCCAGCGCTCATCATCCTGCCCGGTTACCGCAATCTGATTCACACCCGGGCAGGCTGCAAGAAGTCCTTCAACTTCTAATGGGTGAACATTTCTGCCTCCGGATACCAGCATGTCATCGGCACGTCCCAGCACCCGGAGTCGTCCATCGGTGTCGATCTCACCCAGGTCCCCGGTCTCAAACCAGCCAGCTTCCAGTAATCCGACTCCAGGAGACAGCTCCGGGTTTGCATACCCCTGCATCACTGCAGCACCACGCAACATGATCCTGCCCTGTTGCGAAATCGCAATCTCAAATCCATCCAGAGGCAGCCCTGCAACGCCAGAATCGGCACCGGCAGTGAGGCCACAATCCACAACACACATCGACCCACTCTCACTCATGCCATAACTAACACACAGCGGCCATCCCCGGGCATGGGCACGCGCCGCCAATCCTGGCTCCAGCGGTCCGCCCCCCACCAGGACCAGATCCAGCTCCTCAGGCGGAGGGGCATCTCGGGCGATATCCAGCAGTCTGGACAACATTACCGGCACCAATGAGATGTGTGTGACCTTATGTGTATGCAGGTCAGACCACACCTGCTCTGCATCAAAGCCCGTATGCAACAACACCCCAGCCCCTGCACTCACACAGC
This sequence comes from Chromatiales bacterium, assembly GCA_028278145.1. Taxonomy (GTDB): domain Bacteria; phylum Pseudomonadota; class Gammaproteobacteria; order Chromatiales; family Chromatiaceae; genus JAAGZL01. The sequence goes on from JANQEV010000004.1 coordinate 1,050, forward strand.
GATAGAGAATAGAGAGACCACCGATATGGTAAAGCGGCAGACAACAGAGCCACAGCCCGCCTGAATCCAGCCCCAACCGTGCCCCTACAGCCTCCGAACTGGCCTGCAGATTCCCACCTGACAGCATCACCCCTTTGGGATCACCCTCGGTACCACTGGTGGCAATGATTAGCTGAATACCATCCTTAGCCTGCTCATACAGCGCCCCCTCAGGCTCCATACTGTCTGACAACTCATACAGTGACTCTACAGAGATCAGATCCACCCCTTGCGGTAGAACATCCAGCTCCAGTTCTGAAATAACTGCTCTACAACCTGCCTGTGACAGCAATTGATTGTACCGCTCACTAATCATGGCTGGATCCAGCGGGAACAGAACAACCCCAGATTGCCAGCAGGTATATACCATCCAGGCTGCGAGTATGGGAGAGGTTGTAACTAGTCCCACTACATCACCAGCGCGCACCCCATGTGCTTCTAAGCTTCCCGACAGTCTAATCACCTCCCGCGCTAAATCCCCATAGCTAAACTGATGACCGGTATAGATCAAAGCCTCAGCTTCGGCATCTCTGGCCCTGGCCTCTAGATGTAAAAATGTGGGAGGAAAACCGTTCATATAGCTTGTAATTCAAGACCCTATTGGCGTTTTTGCCAGGTTAGACTGAACAGCCAAGTGAAAATATCCTAAAACAAGGCACCAGGATACTCTGGCCCACCTTTGATACAAGGTATAACATAGTAACCATGCGTATCTACATGCAGACAATGCAAGGGCCAGACCAGCCCCTGCGCTTTTACCAGCTCCATCTGCAGAAAGACCTTTTAGGCAGTTGGATCCTGGTGCGTGAATCTGGCTTCCAGGGCAACCGCGGACAGGTCAAACGCAGTTATTTCAAGACCCGTGCCGAGGCTGAGCAGGCCATGTCCAGGCTGCGTGATATGCAGGCCAAGCGTGGTTATCGGGTGGTATTTAGGGAGGGTAGTGCCAAAGAAGCAGGATGAGATATTATAAGCCATACTCATGCAAGACCAATAGAACTACTTTTTATCAATCGGGCAATTTACTGAATATATAGTCAAGAATATATAACAAGATGTTTATGGAATTATTTGCACACGGAAACCGAACAGCACTGTTACTGGCAGCACTACTTGTCTTTTGTGGATCAGATTCAAATGCATCACTGCCAGGAAAGGCAGATGCCCTGCTCCAACTACAGAAGTACAAGGAAGAGACAACTGTAACCTATGCAGACGACTCAGTTACCAGCGCCACCCTGGTCAACCTCAACTCCAACATAAACACCTGGTACATACTGGCCATTACAGACACCAGGGGCAGGGTAAGGGTACATAACATCCTTTCGGTCAGCGACGATCTCAAACTGCAGCTTAACACCACCGCTCCTGAACTGTTAATTACCAGGCCTTCCGGCAACGGCTACAGCTGCAATATTGATCAAGAGATCACATGGGTATTCGATAGCAGGAATAAAAGGAAGAGCACATATATCCCCATATGCAACAACCTCCTTTTTACGGTCATCAAACAGGATGGTTTTCGCACCATGAAGGAGAGAGGCGCCGAAGTCTTACGCTGGCTGGCTGGCGATGCCGGGGAGCAGGTAATTAATGAGGTTAAAGAGCACTTCTTCCTGGACAAATATCTGGTACAAGAACGTACAGGAGAGTTGGCATCACTACCAGAAGAAGCAAAGCATAACGGCCCTCTGCCCAGAGCTACCATCCAAAACAGATATCAAAACACCACTATCCCCACCAATCATCTTGGTCTGCGCACCAAGAACTCAGAAAGAAACCTGCTGGCTGGTAAGTGGTATCCCCTGAAAAACTTCCCGGATGTCTATACCAGCCTGATTACACCGGGCATGGTATCCAAACAGATACAGGCATCCCATAAGAAAAAGGTTAATTACCTGGATAGCGTGGAAAGAACAGCCACCGTATTTTTAATGGGATTCAGCCTGAACAGATATACCCTGGGCTGGGGGCATGGGACGGATCACCCAGGTGTTGGCTGGTCACCTCGGGCCAGAAACATTAGAAGAGACAACCCCTACGGACCAGATGGCTTCAATAGCCTGTATCCCCTGATTCCCTTGGGCCATGTCCCACCCTTTCATCTGGCAAAGACCATAGGCACCTTTTCCGCTGGGTTCCAGAATCGCCATGGCGCCTTTAAATACGGAAAAATGTCCACCTACAACAAGGCCCACCACTACGGCTTCATGGAACATGGCGTGATGCTGACCTCACCCAGTGAAGGCCTGGCCACGGTAATCATGTACAAGGACGGAAAGGTCGAACTAAAGAGATGGACCAAACAGGATAACCAGTCCCTGCCAAACATCAGACACCTGCGTCAGAATGGAATACCCCTGATCCACAGGGATGAAAACGGACAGGGTATCCCGGGAAAACTGGTGAATCAGTGGTCCAGGGGTAACTGGTCGGGTTCTGCCAAGAAAGAGCTCAGGGCGCCCAGGGGCGGAGCCTGCCTAATAGAAACACCCCGGGAGAATTACCTGGTGTATGCCTTTTTTTCCAGCGTAACTCCAAGCGGGATGGCACGTGTATTCCAGTCCTATGGCTGCAGTTTCGCCATACACCTGGACCTGAACAGTCCTGGCCAGGCCTATGGCAGCCTGTATCGAACTAAGGATGATGGCCGCTCTATCGACATCGAACTACTTATGTCAACCATGCATGCGTACATGGGAGGCAATAGAGCCAGCCCACGCTACTTTGTCAAACCGGACTACAAGGATTTCTTCTATATCATGAAAAGGAAGTGAACTTACCTAAAGGAGCTGAAATGATTGCATACAAGGTTCTGCTTTCCATACTGGTCCTATCCTGTTTTTCAACCATTGCCTTCAGCAGGGAGAGCCAGGAGTTTGCTGATAAGGTTATCCAGGCACATGAGCTGTCGCCTACCCAGGCCAAGAAACTGCGTAATCTACTTACCAAATCAGCCGGGCTAACCCGCAATATCGGTACTGAGGATGAAGAGGCGTTTCGCGGCCCCAACAACTCCTATCATCCAGTCACCCGGGCACAGTGCCGCAAACGGATCTTGGATACCGGGCTTATTAAACCTTCCAAAGAGTATGAAGAGATATGTGGTGCCAAGTGGATGGCACCCATCCCCAACGCTGAAGGCAAGGCAAGCATCTGTATCGACCAGTTCGAATTTCCCAATATCCCCTGCGAATACCCATTGGTATGGGTTCCATCATACACGGCCAACCAGATCTGCCAGAGCATGGGGAAACGGCTCTGCAACGCCCATGAGTGGGAAGGAGCATGCGCTGGAGAGATAGAACCCATCAGTAAATACAGATTTGATATTGCCAATGAGCAGGCTAGACGCAGAGCAGTCAATAGCAAGCGGGAAAAGGTGTGGGCCTTTCAGTTTCAACCCGAACTTGCAGATATAACCGACACCAGAGTGCTGTGTGGAGTCTACAGCGCCAAGGACCAGGATGTACTGCCCAAGGCCAGAGCCAATATAAAAGCATCAAATATTGCTGGCATATCAAAAGGATGCGTTCCCCACAGATCAGCATACAAGACCTGTGGCACCAACACCTGGCCATCCGGTTATAAATATCAATGCAGAAGCCGCCAGAATGTCTACGACATGCATGGGAATCTGGCCGAGGTGGTCAACCTGCCAACCCATAAAGGAAATATTGCCAAGGGTCGCATCACGGGATTCACAGAACGTAAAGGCTCCTTCTTTGTCGATCGCTCCGGAATCAAACGCCGAGGGGTGCAAAAATACCCAGATGACTGCCGGGTACGGCAACCATATGAGCACAAAAAGCAGATCAAACGTGACAAGAGTCACTCTTTTTACCAGGAGGGATTTCGCTGCTGTAAAAAAACCCTATGACATTTTTGCAGATTTGATGTAGAATCAAGCGCTTGGCAGGTTTTCCTCGCCTAAATTGCATGTTAACAGTAGAAAATGGGCATGATTACTCAAGTCTACAGCAGTAAGCGCACATCTGTTCCTGTTACCAGTATGCTGATGATAGCGGCACTGCTACTGTTGCCTTCCTGCGGCAGTAAAAGCCCTGTACCAGACAAACCTGTCACTCCTTCTGTGGTCGCAAAGAAGAGCAGTAAACCCAAGGTAGTAAAGCAGAGCAGGAAGCCAAAGATTGCCAAGGCTAGCGCCAAGCCCAAGGTGGCCAAGGTTACTACTAAGCCTAAGATCACGCCTAAACCCAAAGTAACCAAGCCGACCCCCAAGGCCAAGATCGCCAAGACTACCTCTAAGCCTAAGGTTGCCAAGCTTATTACTAAGCCAAAGGTAAGCAAGCAGAACCCTAAACCCAAAGTCACCAAAGCAATCACTAAGCCCAAGACCTCAAAGTCCTTAAGACTCGCCAAGGCCACTGCCGCCGGAAACCCGTGTAACATGGCAGATCCCGGCTATGGTATCTATTACCCTTGGGTCAACAACCTTAAGATAGGGCGGAAGAATGTGCGCATGCTGATGCCAAAGAGCGGTGCACTCACCTCCAATAACGGCTTTGATCTCATAATCCACTTTCATGGCGGCAATGCCATCCGGAAGGCCATTGCAGATACTGCCCGCGGCGCCTTCGTGGTCGGCGTGGACCTGGGAGCCGGTTCAGGAGCCTATGAACGGCCATTCAAAAACCCACAGGTGTTTCGCAATCTTCTGAAAAATATCAAGAAAGAGGTTGCCCGCTACACCAAGAAATCAGATGTGCATATCCGCAGGTTAGCCCTCACTGGCTGGAGCGCAGGCTATGGAGCCATTCGCGCCATCTTACGCCAGAAGACCGGCAAGAAGGTGGATGCCGTAGTACTGCTAGACGGCCTGCACTCAAATTACGACAGGAACAGCCCCTTGAAGTTACGGGCCTCACAGCTCAGCCCCTTCGTAAAATTTGCCAAACATGCGGCTAAGGGACAGAAGTTCATGTTCGTCAGCCACTCCAGCATTGTGCCGCCTGGGTATGCCTCTACTACCGAGACCTCTCACTATCTGGCCAAGAAGCTGGGGATCGGAATCAGCAAGTCATCAGCCCAGGACAGCCCACATCTGACACGCTACGAAGAGGCATCTACCGGAGGCTTCCTAATGCGGGGTTACCGTGGCAAGGGCAAGGCAGACCATTGCGCACAGATAGGCCTTATCACCACCATGGCGGCTACACTTGAGCAGCGCTGGGATACACCCTTGGCGCAGGGCAAGAGCTACAAGCGTCCAACAGCCAGTACCAAGTACGCCAGCGTACGTAACAAACGGAAAAAATCAGTGGCCAAGGCCGGCAGCAAAAAACACTCCAAATCTGCCAGCAAAGCCAAGAGCAGAACTGTGACTCTGGCCGGCTGGGATGCGGCCTAATCTAAGCCAGGGCTTCATCCGCTTCGGACTTGTCGGCGTAATCAACACTGGTGTAGACCTTGGTGTCTTTTCACTTCTCTATCGTGTTGCAGACCTGGACCCACTATTAGCTAACGGCATCGCCTTCTTCCTTGCTGTGACCAACAGCTATGTGCTGAATCACCACTGGACCTTCCGACAATCAAACAGCATATCCTTTTCAGCTTACACCCGCTTTGTGGTACTGAATATTGGCGGCCTTTTGATCGGTACCTTGGCTATTCTTATGTTGGGTGAGTTTATGGCTTTGGAGTTTGCCAAGCTAATTGCAACTGTTGTTACCTTCATCTGGAACTTCATTACATCAAAACTGTTTGTGTTTATTAACCCGACGCCATAAGCTGAACACTGCCTATTACGAAGCCGGGCTAATAATATGGAAATATCATGAACAAGAAGATCTCCCTACTAGTACCCATGTATAACGAGGCCGATGTCATAGACCAGTTCTTTGAAGAGGTATTGCCTATTCTGGAACAGATTGAGCCTGAATGGGAGGTGGTGTGCGTAAATGATGGCAGCAAGGATCGCACCCTGGAACTGCTATGGAAATGGCATGAGCAGGATACCCGCATCAAGGTAATAAACCTTTCACGCAACTTCGGCAAAGAGCGAGCGATGATAGCCGCTCTCGATCTTGCCAGCGGTGACGCCGTGATTCCCATTGATGCCGATCTACAAGACCCACCAGAATTGATCCCCCGTATGGTTGCACTGTGGGATGAGGGCTTTGATGTGGTCAACGCAGTCAGGTCCTCACGGAATAGTGACTCCCCCATCAAGCGCACAACAGCCAGGCTTTTCTACCGTATTTTCAACTACCTTTCAGACCGGGAGATTCCCAGCGACGCTGGAGATTACCGCCTGCTGTCGCGACGCGTTTGCGATGTACTGCGGTCAATGCGGGAGACCCATCGCTTCATGAAGGGGCTTGCCACCTGGGCCGGGTTCCCAACCACCTCGCTCCATTTTGAACGTAAACCGCGCTGTGGCGGAACCACAAAGTGGAACTACTGGAGACTATGGAACTATGCCTTGGAGGGGATCATATCTTTCAGTACGGTGCCACTGAAGATGGCATCCTACCTGGGGCTGTTTACTGCAACCATGAGTTTTTTCTACGCTGCTTTTCTTGTAGCCAGGACGTTGATCTTTGGTGAGCCGGTTAAAGGCTATCCCTCCATGATGGCCGCAATACTATTCATTGGTGGAGTGCAGCTGATTTTCATTGGAATAATCGGTGAATATATTGCCCGCATCCACGATGAGGTCAAAGGACGGCCCATCTATGTGATAGATTCTACTCGTGGGTTTGAGGACCTAGCGGAACAACCTCGGCAAACTACTTAACCGACTCCAACTCAAACCGAAACATCTCATGACAGGCCACACAGTTCTGCATCAGCGTTGACAACTGTTCCAGCACCAGGGACCTGTCTCCCACCTGCTTGGCATCCAGAGCCAGCTGGTCGAATCTCTTATGGGTATCCATCCCCAGGCGCTTAAAACCCTGGGGCAACTTCTGTTTAAGCAAAGGTGGCACCTGACGAGCAGTATGCATACCTACCTTGTGTGCAGACTGTTCCACCTGCTGCATATCGTCCCCACTCAGACCAACGACTACCTGTTGTACTGCTAACAGAAAGGCCCGCATCTCAGTCAGGACAAAATCACGCTCCGTCTGGGTAAGTTTGATTGGTATCCGGCTCTCAGCGGCCTGAGCAGCTCCCACACCCAACAACAACAGTGCCATCAACACCCAGATTGATCCTTTCTTCACACCATACCCCTTGAAATATATTCTAAATAACAGACGCCGATTTTAGAGCTTATTTAGCCCCAATAAAATACGCCGGCGCAGAAACCTGCGCCGGCGCCAGCATAACAGCGATAAATTAATGATGCATATGCTTGTTGTGTTGCTTAGCATCCTGCTTCTTCATCATCATCTGAATCTTACGCACCGGCACTTCAAGCTGTTTCTTGCTGCCGTCACTGAATACCAGGGTCAGAGAGACATTATCACCAGGCTTCAGGTCCTGTTTCAGCCCCATCAGCATCACATGCAGACCACCTGGCTTCAGCATAACCATCTTACCGGCTGGCAGATCGATCTTGTCCACCTTGTGCATGGACATCATGCCATCTTTCATGGTGTGGGTGTGCAACTCCACTTTCTTGGCAACACTACCCTCGGCATCCTTAAGTACCAGATCCTGCTTGGAGTTATTGGTTATACCCATAAAGCCGGCACTGGTGGGCTGACCCGGAGGCATAGCCCGTACATACGGATCATTCACGCTCACGGCATCCGCTGCCGTACCTGCAACTGCCTGTGCTCCAAACATCAAGCCCATGAGGAACATGGCAAAATAGTTCTTGAGTTTCATAACTTCTTTCTCCTGGCTAGTTTAATCAATATCAGTCTCTACTCAGCAACTGCCGCAACAGCTGCAACAATTCACTCGATGGTGCCCCATGCCTCACACTACTGTGCAAACTACCATCACGGTCTATCAGATACAGATCAGCAGTGTGGTCCATGCTGTATCCTTCACCGTTTTGTTGTTCACTCTTGCGGAAGGCAGCGCCATACATCTTGGCAACAGCCGCAACCTGTTCCAGGGTTCCTGTGACGCCCTGTATCCTGGAATGAAAATATTGCCCATAGGTCTGCAGGCGCTCCAGGGTATCTCTCTCTGGATCCACACTGATAAACAGACCCTGTACCTGCGCCAATTCTTCTTCCGGCAGATCATTCAATACCAGCGACAGTTGGCCCATGCTGGTGGGACAGACATCCGGGCACATGGTATAGCCGAAGAACAGCACCACCACCTTTCCCCGAAATTCCTTCAGATGTACCGGACCGGTACTGGATTGCAGAGTAAAGTCACCTCCTTGCGGCTTCTGGGCAATCTCCGGGGAAATGGTCTTATCTGGCTCCCAAAACAACCCCAGCACTAGCACCACAACAGCCAGTAGCAGGATCACACCAATTAACAGACTTCTATGCATAATAGTGTTGCCACTCACTGCTTGGGCTGGACCGCTCCGGGCTTTATGGTGATAAAACGAAATGGTGCCGCCATTACGCCCTGTTCGGTATGCACCAGCACCCTTGCCTCCCACTCCATGGCATCTCTAATGCATACCGGCAATACTCCCTGACCATTAAACCTGCCATCACCTGCAGGAGTGAGTTTGGAGCGATTAAAACCCATCTGCATGCTGATCCCGGTAAAATCTACTTCCACACTGCTGGCAGATAAGCCATCAACCTCAACCCCAAGCTGCAAGGGCTCCACCATTGGAATTGTCCTCGGCTCGATACTGAAGCTGATCTCACCACCTCCCGGAAGAGAACCCACACAGGGACCTGCCCGCAGATCACACTGCGGATCCAGTGGTGCTACCAATTTCAACTCCGGGTTCAGTTGTGGCCAAAGCTTATAGATCAACACTGCTACCAGGGCCAGAAACAGCACTCCCGCCAGCAACCAGAGACCACGGTCGGAATTAACCACCAATCACCTCTTAATCCTCAACATAGATGCCCAAACATGCGATCCATGCTCCTGACAGGCCAAAAAGTGTGTCATATGCCACACTTTTTGGCCCGCAAAAACAGCGAAGGAGGAGCGAAACCAAGTTTCGCTCCTCCTTCTTCTACCTGATCCTACAAAGGTCAAGATACAGAATCAAGGCCGATGCAATATCAGCCTGAATCTGTCACTCAGATCACTTCAGGGTAGCCAGCCAGTCTGCAATCTCTCTGGCCTCTTTGTCGGAAACCATACCCATTACCGCCTTCATGGCAGCGGACTGACCGTTGCTGCGTTTGCCGGATTTGATATCCATCATCTGGTTATAGGCATAATCTGCACTCTGCCCTCTCAGCTTCGGGTAGATTGGCATGATTGGGGTATCGGCATCGGCTCCATGGCAGGAGAAGCAGGTCTTGGTCTTATACAGGTCTTCACCACCAGCAGTAGCATTGCTGATCAAACCCAGAGACAGAACAGCAGCGCCAGCTACCAAAGCAACGGTTTTCTTCATCATCGAAATTTCCTCTTACTAACTTCTGTGTTTCACCCGGCCGGACCACCCCGCCGGAACTATATTCCAACTATCTAATATACCACCAGGGTATTTAATTTCATAGTAAAAATGTCGGTCTTTTATAACAATCAAAGCTGGTTGCGCACAATGACAAATGTCATGCGCCCAAACCATTGTAAGAATCAACCAGAATGGGCAATTCTTTCAATTCTGATGGCTTCCTGACCCATTAGTTCCCGGTAGGCACGACGCCGAAATCCGTCGAAGGAGGGCTGGAATCTGAAATGGAACAGATGACTCATACAGCTGCAATCTGTAGCTCCAAAGCCAGCATACGGCTGCTGAGCACCGCGCGAGTTCTCCAACAATCCAGACCATTGGTGTTCCCTTGCCTGCTGGTCATGGCTAAACCAGATCTGTTCCAGGGTGGTGACTGCACGCAGGTAGTCTATATGCCAATGTGGACGCGGACTGACACGGCGATGGTGGGCACAACGTGCAGCCACTCCCCCCGGACCGAAGGCACTACCCACATAGGCATAAACACCGGAAGCGAAGTCTAGACGTCCCAGACTTCCCACTTCCAGTGACCGTTCACTGCCGTTATGCAGAATCAGTACATAGGTACCGGGTAATCTCTCAGGCTCTCTACTGATAACCATATGCGTAAAGGTCTGCTACGAGATAAAAGGTTTTACTCCTTGAGATATATCTCGCTGCCCTTGTCTATATACTCCTGCGACTTGGCTTTGAGCCCGGCGTCCAGGGCGTTCTCCACTCCAATTCCCTGCTCTGCTGCATAGTCACGTACATCCTGGCTGATCTTCATGGAACAGAACTTGGGGCCGCACATGGAACAGAAGTGGGCCACTTTACCTGACTCCTTGGGCATGGTCTCGTCATGGAACTCACGTGCCTTCTCCGGGTCCAGACCCAGGTTGAACTGATCCTCCCAGCGGAACTCAAAGCGGGCCTTGGACATGGCATTGTCACGGATCTGGGCGCCGGGGTGGCCCTTGGCCAGATCGGCACCATGGGCCGCAATGCGGTAGGTGATAATGCCCTCGCGCACATCCTGCTTGTTGGGCAGGCCCAGATGTTCCTTGGGTGTTACGTAGCAGAGCATGGCACAGCCATACCAGCCGATCTGGGCGGCACCGATGCCAGAGGTGATATGGTCATAGCCGGGGGCGATATCAGTAATCAATGGACCCAAGGTATAGAACGGGGCTTCGTAGCAATCCTCAAGCTCCTTGTCCATGTTCTCCTTGATCATCTGCATGGGCACATGTCCCGGGCCCTCGATCATCACCTGCACATCATGCTCCCAGGCGATCTTGGTCAGCTCACCCAGGGCCTCCAGTTCACCGAACTGGGCCTCATCATTGGCATCGGCCAAAGAACCGGGCCGTAGGCCATCACCCAGGGAAAAGGCCACATCATAGGCCTTCATGATCTCGCAGATCTCCTCAAAATGGGTGTAGAGGAAATTCTCCTGGTGATGGGCCAGGCACCACTTGGCCATGATAGAACCGCCACGTGAAACAATGCCGGTAACTCGTTTGGCGGTCAGGGGCACGTGACGCAATAATAGTCCAGCATGGATGGTGAAGTAGTCCACCCCCTGCTCCGCCTGTTCGATCAGGGTATCGCGCACCACCTCCCAGGTCAGGTCCTCAGCCACACCATTTACCTTCTCCAGGGCCTGGTAGATAGGCACGGTACCGATGGGTACCGGGGAGTTGCGGATAATCCACTCCCTGGTCTCGTGAATATTGTCACCGGTGGAAAGATCCATGATGGTGTCCGAACCCCAGCGGATACCCCACACCATCTTCTCCACCTCCTCGGCGATAGAAGAGGTAACGGCCGAGTTGCCCAGGTTGCCGTTGATCTTTACCAGGAAATTGCGACCGATAATCATCGGCTCCAGTTCCGGATGGTTGATATTGGCCGGAATGATGGCACGACCGGCAGCGATCTCGCTGCGTACAAATTCTGGTGTAATCTCCGGCTGGATATTGGCACCAAAACTCTGGCCAGGATGCTGCTGTACCAGTTTGGCATAGGCCGGATTGTCCCGCAGCTCGTTCAGGCGCTGATTCTCACGGATAGCCACATACTCCATCTCAGGAGTAATAATCCCCTGACGCGCATAGTGCATCTGGGTAACATTCTTTCCTGCTTTGCCCTTGCGTGGGGCCCGGATATGTTCAAAACGCATGGAGGCAAGCTCCGGATCGGCGGCACGCTGCCTACCGTACTCCGAGCTGGGTCCCTCTAACTGCACGGTATCACCACGCTCCTCGATCCAGCCTCCACGCAGATCAGGCATACCCTTGAGCAGGTCAATCTCCACATCCGGGTCGGTGTATGGACCGGAGGTGTCGTAAACAGGTATGGGAGGGTTTTTCTCGGTCCCAAAGTTGGACGGGGTCTCACTCTGCATGATCTCACGCATGGGTACCCGTATATCCGGACGCGAACCTTCTACATAGATCTTTTGGGAATTCTGGAAAGGCCTGGTGGTCTCTTCCGACAAACGGATGGTCCGTTGGATAAACTCTTCAGGGATTGCACTCATATCTACTTCCTCCTGCTGGCGTGGAAGAAGCGATCACCTGGTTGCAGGTTCCTAGCTTCCCTCCGCCGTTCAAGCCCTCCGCCAGGGCATCCGGATCAGGTTCAAAGGGTGTTTTCTCAGCCCCGCCGAATACAGCAATTACCGCCAATCGGCACGGCACCCCTAGCTCACCGGGCACATATGCCCGGATGGAACCTCGCAACTTATCGGATGAGGCAGAGCATTGCAAGGGGCAAGAACCACTTAAAATACATGGTATTCCTGCTATCTGAACTTGCCTGAAATCCTGAAACTTCGTAGTCTATGCCCTTGCTGTAGCCAACAGGCTGCGACAATAACCACATTACTTCATTCAAGGTCAAATGCCCTATGATTGCAAATAACCTAGAACAAGCCCGCTTCAATATGGTGGAGCAGCAGATCAGGACCTGGGAGGTTCTGGATAAAAGGGTGCTGGATCTCATCACTGATATACCCAGAGAAGAGTTTGTGCCCACAGCCTACCGTGAGCTTGCCTTTGCCGATTTCGAGATCCCCATAGGTCATGGCCAGAAGATGATGGCCCCAAAACTGGAAGCCAAGATGCTCCAGGCCCTGGATATCCAGCCCGATGATGTAATCCTGGAAATTGGCACTGGCAGTGGCTATCTAACCGCATGTATGGCCAGGATGGGAACAAAGGTAATCAGCCTGGACATCCACTCCGATCTTACGGAACAAGCTGGAGAGACCCTCAAGGCACAGGGCATAGATAATGTTCAACTGCTGACCGCTAACGGTCTGACTGAAACCCAGGAAGGTGGGCCATTCGACGTCATAGCGGTAACCGGATCACTCTCCAAGATAGATGAGAAACTAAAACGCCAGTTGACCATGGGTGGGCGACTGTTCGCTGTGGCTGGTAATTCACCAGCCATGGAGGCCATCCTGATTACACGGGTGGGTGATTACCAGTGGCGGGAGGAGGCCATCTTTGAGACCGACCTGGAGCGCCTGGAAATTCCAGATGCAGCTACCTCGTTTGTGTTCTGAAAACTATTCGATCCAAAACAGAAAAGGCCTCTTCATGAGGCCTTTTCTATGAGAGTGTAAGCTATCTCTATTTTGCCAGATTCAAGGTCACAGACTTCTCTTCACCGGCTGCGACACCAAATGCTATGCTGCCTTTAGTTGCGCGATCGTCTGGTACTACACCATCCATCACATAGTCACCCGCATGCAGGATAGTCACATGGCCAGACTTCTTACGCCATGCATCTGTGATCTTGGCCCGTTTCCCGGTCAGAGCATCACTGGCCTTACCAGCATAGACGGTCCATCCTACCCCACCGGCATGTGGATTCTCATTTACAGTCACATCAACACGAACCTTTCCTGCGTTGAAGATCATCTTCTGCAACTGATCTTCGCCCGCCTTCAAGGTGAAGGTCTGTTCGCCATTGATGTGCCTGTAATCGGCCAAGGTACCCTGCAACACCCAATCCCCTGCTGGCAGGATGAAGACATTGCCTGATCTCTTACGCCAGAAATCGGTCAGCTTGGCACGCTTTCCGGACAGGTCGGCCTTGGGATTTAGAATGACCCAACCCAGGTCCCCCTGGTATCTCTTGCCTTCCGCCAGGTACCCCTCAAGTTTTATCCGAGCCGCGTTAAATACAAAGTCGTGCACCTCTTCACCGGCGGGCTCGACCACGATCTCCCGCTGCACATTGATATAACGTGCATCCGCTAGGGTACCGGTGATCAGCCACTTGCCCGCCGGCAGCAGAAAGATGGTTCCTGACTTCTTGCGCCAGAAGTCGGTTAGCTTTTGACGATTACCAGAGAGGTCTTTCTTTGGATTGAATACGTTCCAGCCTAGATCTACCTTGGTGGGTTGCGCCCCTTCAGCAAATCTTGCATCGAAACGGACCCTGCCCACATTGAAGACAAAGTCGTGGGCCTCCTCTCCTCCCGGCTCCACGCTGATCTCGCGCTTAATATTTATATACCGGGCATCGGCAAAGGTTCCGGTCACCAACCAGGTGCCTGCAGGAATCAGAAATATTGAGCCAGACTTTTTACGCCAGAAATTGGCGATCTCTTGCCGTTTGCCAGACAGGTCGGTCTTGGTGGAGAGTATCTTCCAGCCCAGGTCTCCTTTAAACGGAGGTGCACCTTCGGCAAAACGGGCATCAAAACGAACCGTACCGATATTCAAGGGAAGCTCGTGTACCACGGCATCCCCTGCCTTCACCTCAAGATCAAACTCCCGGGTTATATGCCCGGCGTCCGATAGCTTCGCAATCACCTTGTGTTTACCCGGAGGCAGGTTACGGAAGATATGGCCTGATTTGCCGCGATGTTGATGCGCCAGTTGTTTGCGCTTTCCGGCCAGATCAACCTTGCTCTCCAGCACAAACCAGTTGATATCACCCTTATACTCCTTGCCTCCAGCTTTATACAGGGCCACCAGCTTAACCCCGCTCTCCTTCTTCACCACCTTTTTCTTGGGTACGGCCTTTACCACTTTCTTCTTAACCTCAACCACCGTCTTCTCCAGGGCCTTTTTCAGACCGCTAGCATCCGATGCCTGGGTATAGAGCCCACCGGTATTCTGGGCCAGGCAGCGCAGACCGACCTCTTCATGTTTCTTGACATCGAACCCGATCACATGGGCGGTAAAGTCGACACCACGCTTCTCCAGCACCTTTCCTAAGGCGCAAGGATCGGCATCACAGGTCTCTTTTCCATCGCTGACCAGAATGACCGTCGCCCGCTCTTCGGTATATTTGAGTGAATTGGCCGCCATCTGAACCGCATCTGAAAGCGGCGTCTTACCCTTGGGCTGTAATCCCTGTACCGCACTGAACACCGCCCGTTCCGTCCCCTTTCCTACCGGAACCAACACCTCTATATCCGAGCAATCCCCTTTGCGGCGATGTCCATAGGTGGCAAGGCCCAATTCGATCCGCTTATCCCAACCCTTAAGCAGGTCGCGAATCACGCCACGGGCAATCTCGATCTTCGACCTCCCCTGGATCTTGCCCCACATGCTGCCCGATGCATCCAGCACAATCATGGTCTTACCAGATGCCGGTACAGCAGCCAGCACCGACGTAGCGGGTAACATCAAGGAAAAAAATAACAGCAGAAACAGACTCTTGACGATGCGCATAGCTCCCCCTTAGCCTTGGAGTACTTCGTTATTTGGTCAGTAAATACAGCGTGTATCCCTCAATGAGATACAGCTTTTTTAAGCGGTTAACTGAGTTTTATAATGGTAAGTGTAGAACTTGAATAAGAAATGGTGGGATTTATTATTTAATACCGAGCTGTCGCTCAATCAGCTCCAGAAGTCTATCGACTGCCCCCTGATTCTCTTCTACCACTAGACGTCCGTTTTCACCGACCCGGGACCTTTCACTGGCATCAACCAGCCAACGCTGGATCACTCCTGCCAGTTCACTTGAGTTATGTACTACACTCGCTGCATCCCGCTCCAACAACATCTCACTAATGGCAGTGAAGTTGTACATATGGGGACCGAATGCCACCGGCTTACCCAGGGCCGCAGGCTCCAGTACATTCTGCCCACCACGCTTGATCAGGCTGCCGCCCACGAAGGCAACGTCAGCCGCAGCCAGGAACATGGACAGTTCACCCATGGTGTCTCCGAGAAACACCTCTACATTCGCACCACAGGGGTCACCACTGGAGCGCCTGACACAGCTGAATTTTTCCCGTCGGCATAGAGCATACACCTTCTCAAACCGCTCCGGATGCCGCGGCACCAGGACCAGCAAGGCACCTGGCACCGATTGGCATACCTGCCGATGCGCCGCCAGTATCTGCCCATCCTCTCCTTCCTGGGTACTGGCTGCCACCCATACTGACCGATCTCCCCACTCACGCCGCAACACCTCAGCCCGCTCCAGCAGGCTTGCCGGCAGTTTGGCATCAAACTTCATACTACCGGTGACATTGATCCGGTCTTGGGCCATCCCCAGTTGTATAAACCGCTCTGCATCGGCCTTGCTCTGGGCTGCAACCAGTCCGATCATATTGAATATATTACGAGTAAAATTTGGCCACTTTGCATACTTGGCAGCTGACTTGGCCGAAAGCCTGGCATTGGCCAGAATGCTGGAAATAGCCTGCTCCTCACATACAGCAAGCATGTTAGGCCAGATCTCAGTCTCCATCATTACCAGCAGACATGGCCGAGCGCGTCGCATGAAGGTCTTGAGTACCAGGGGCATATCGTAGGGGGCATACACGTGTAGCACGCTGTCACCAAACAGACTCCTGACCCGGTCTGAACCAGTAGGAGTGGTGGTTGTAATCACCAGCGGTAAATCGGGATGGCTCTCCTGCAGCTGTTTCACCAGCCGCTCGGCTGCCTGCACTTCGCCCACCGATACAGCATGAATCCAGATACTACGTTCTATATCAAAAGCTGGAAAAACACCGAAACGCTCCAACCAGCGCTTGCGGTAGTCCGGTGCGCGCAGACTGCGCCACAGCAGACGCAGCAGGATAATAGGTACCAGCAGGTAGATGAGGATGGTATAGAGACGGAGCATCCGGTCAGCGCGGGAACAGTTCGTCTTCCACACAAGCACAAAGGGCATGGGCAAACACTATGTGCTGCTCCTGGATCACCCTGGTATCCT
>JANQEV010000042.1 GCA_028278145.1 Chromatiales bacterium
GAACTACAGCCGGGCCAGCAGGTGCTGGATCTGTGTGCTGCACCCGGAGGGAAGACCTGCCACATCCTTGAAACAGCACCGGAGGATATCAGTATGACCGCGGTGGATATCAGCGCAAGCAGGCTGCAGCGGGTGCAGGAGAATCTGGAGCGCTTGGGGTTGAGTGCAACTCTCTATACCGGCGATGCGGCAGAACCGGAAGGTGCTTGGGTGGGAGCAGGTTATGACCGCATCCTGCTGGATGTGCCCTGTTCCGCCACGGGTGTGATCCGACGCCATCCGGATATCAAGCTATTACGGCGTCCGGAAGATGTCGGCTCCCTTACTGACCTGCAACAACGTATTCTGCAGTCGGCCTGGTCGCTGTTAAAACCAGGGGGGCTGCTGGTTTATGCCACCTGTTCGCTGTTGCCGCGCGAGAATGAGAAACAGATTGAGCGATTTCTGTCTGCACACCAGGACGCCAATGAATTGCCCATAGATGACACGTGGGGTCATGCCCGAAACCATGGCAGGCAGACCCTGCCAGGAGAGGACACTATGGATGGGTTTTACTATGCGCGGCTGCGGAAACAGTAACCGCTTCCGCCATTGATGTACTTTTGTTGTATGATGTGAAAAAAGATATATAAGGAAGCACTACGCTTGTCTTTTTTATTCAAACAATATTGTTGTCTACGGCTCCGGTATTGGTTGCTGCTGCTCCTGTTTGCAGTCCAGCCTGCACTATCCCTGGCAGCTGACTTCAAGGTCAGTAATCTGGCCTGTCGTTCGCAAGACAACGCCTTTGTTGTGGATGCAGACATAGATTTCGATTTTTCCGATAAGGCCATTGAGGCCCTGCAGAATGGCGTACCCATAACCCTGGAGATACATCTACAGGTGCGGCGTAAAGGGGCCTGGCTCTGGGAGAAGGATCTGCAGGACACCCGTATACGCTACCAGATCCGCTATCATGCCCTGGCTTCGGTGTATCAAGTGGTAGACCTGCAGAACAACGCCCAGCAGAGCTTTGTGACCCGCGAGGTTGCTATCTCATCTCTGGGGGATGTCCATGGCTTGCCGGTTATCCTGCATAGCAAGCTGGAGAAGGGAAAGATCTATAACGTTGAGCTGCGTGCGACCCTGGATATTGATTCGCTGCCGTTGCCGTTACGTCCCCTGGCCTATCTTTCACCAGACTGGAACCTCTCCAGCAAGTGGCATTCATGTCAGATTCGCCGTTAAGAAGAATTCCCACCAAGGCCTTGCCAGTGATGGCGCTGTTGGCAATGCTTCTGGTCTCACTGCATTTTATGAGCAGTGCGGTGCAGAACACGGAAGAGCTGAGTCGTCTCTTTATTCCGTTGCTGCTATTCACCATCTTCGGCCTGCTGGTTCTGGCCTTGCTGGTGATGATAAATGTGGTGCAGTTGGTGAAGCGCTACCGCAGCAGGGCAGCTGGTTCACGCCTCACCCTGCGGTTAGTGGTTATCTTCGTAGCCCTGGCCCTGGTTCCGGTAACGGTGGTCTACTTCTATTCCCAGCAGTTCTTGATGCACGGCATCGAGAATTGGTTTGATGTGGAAATCGATAAGGCTATGGAGGATGCGCTGGACCTGAGTAAGGCCTCGCTGGATCTGCATCGTCGTGAACGCCTGCGTACTACCAACCGGATGTTGTCTGATCTGGATGAGGTTTCGGTGGCCGGCATGACCATCAGTCTGGAAGAGATGCGGGATCGCTATGCCGCATCTGAGCTGACGCTGATGGACAAGTCCGGTGTTGTGATAACCAGCAGTAACGCCGATCCTACCATCCTGGTTCCGGATACTCCTGACATGTCTATCCTGCAACAGGTAATCGACGGTAATGGCTATATCGGCCTGGCCCCGATGGGAGAGCTGTCCGAACTGCATATAAGGGTAGTGGTCTCAGATGTGGTGCGCCCGATGATCCTGCAGGCGATGTATCCCACCTCTGATTCAATCAGCGCGCTTTCTGAGAAGGTGCAGCAGGCCTACAACCACTATAAAGAGTTGGCATTTCTGCGTGAGAGCCTCAAAAGTACCTTTACCCTGGCCCTGGCCCTGGTGCTGCTGTTCAGTCTGTTCTCTGCCATATGGGCAGCATTCTTTACGGCCCGGCGCCTGGTGGCTCCCGTGGCAGATATTGCCGAAGGCACCAAGGCGGTTGCGGACGGGGACTATGGCGGACAGCTGCCAGTGCCGCAGCACAGGGACGAGATCAGTACCCTGGTGACCTCGTTTAACACCATGACCAAGCGTATTGCCCAAGCCCGTGATCTGGCCGAGAGTAGTCAGCGCCAGGTTGAGGCCCAGCGTGCGTACCTGGAGACGGTGCTGGGAAATCTCTCCTCCGGTGTTATGACCTTTGATCCGGATGGGAACCTGAGGACGGCCAACCAGGCAGCGAAAGAGATCCTGCAGGTGGATGTGGACAATATGTTCGGGGAGCAGCTGCAGGCCCTGGCTGGGCATTCACAGAAGATGCAGCAGTTTGTAGATCTGATACAGCAACCCTTATCGGAGAAGGGTCGGGACTGGCATGGCGAGATAACCCTGTACGGGAGTGAGGGGCGACAGGTGTTGCACTGTCACAGTACTCCACTGGCAGGGTTGGTGGATAATGAAAAAAGCGGACATGTGCTGGTGTTTGATGACATAACAACCCTGATTCAGGCGCAAAGGGACTCGGCCTGGGGTGAAGTGGCGCGGCGTCTGGCGCATGAAATCAAAAACCCATTGACTCCTATTCAGCTTGCTGCGGAACGGTTGCGGCATAAGTATCTGCGCAAGATGGATACAGATGATGCCGCAGTGCTGGATCGTTCCACCCATACCATTGTGCAGCAGGTGGAGGCCATGAAGGAGATGGTCAATGCCTTCTCAGACTATGCGCGTCCCCCCAAGATGAATCCGCAGCCTTTGATCCTGGATGAGCTGGTATCTGAAGTGTTGGAACTTTATCGCCAGGCGGTGGCAGGTGTTGAACTGGCAACTGAGCTGTCATCAGAGCAGGCACAGATTGAGGCCGATCCGGTACGTATGCGCCAGGTGGTACATAATCTGGTGAAGAATGCCCAGGAGGCGGTGCTGGAGAATGGTGGCGGTATGGTTGAGGTGAACACCTGCCAGAAGTTTGAGGCTGACTGTCAGTTCGTTGAGTTCCAGATATCTGACAATGGCCCTGGGTTCAATACGCAGAATTTGACCAATCTGTTTGAGCCCTATGTGACTACCAAGGCCAAGGGGACTGGTCTGGGTCTGGCTATTGTAAAGAAGATTATTGAGGAACATGGGGGTATGATCTGGGCTGAAAATCGTCCTGAAGGTGGAGGTCGAGTGGTATTTCGACTGCCAACCATGACCTCTGACAAGAGAGCAGATAGTGGTTGCCAGGTTAATAAAGACTTGGCTGCGACTCCAAGAAGCGAAATCGAGGAATAATAAATGAGCCTGTCCCACATATTGGTGGTGGATGATGAGCCGGACATCCGGACCCTGGTAAAGGAGATTTTGGAGGATGAGGGTTACTCCGTGGCCACAGCTGAGAATGGTGCTACTGCACGCAGCGCTCTGCGTGACCGTAGGCCGGACCTGGTACTGCTGGATATCTGGATGCCGGATGTGGATGGTGTCACCCTGTTGAAGGAGTGGGCCGAAGATGATGGATTGCCCTGCCCGGTGATCATGATGTCAGGACATGGAACCGTGGAGACCGCGGTGGAGGCCACCCGTTTCGGTGCCTATGATTTTCTGGAAAAGCCTCTCTCCCTGGCCAAGCTCTTACTCACGGTGGAGCGCGCGCTGGAGGTAGACAAGCTGCAGCAGGAGAATATTGGGCTGAAACGACATGTGCAGCATGTGGTGGAGCCTGCCGGGAAAAGCGCTGTGATCCAGAGGCTGCGCGAGCAGGTGAAGCGGGTGGCCCAGCACGATTCATGGGTGTTGATAACCGGGCAGGCCGGAACCGGGCGTGAGACCTTTGCCAGATATCTGCATAGTCAGAGTGCGCGTCGGGACGGGCTGTTTGTGGATATGGGCGTTTCTGCCATCTCCCCGGGTAATTCAGCGCGTGAGCTGTTCGGCAGTGAGAAGGGTGACCGCATTCAGTACGGTGCCCTGGAGCAGGCGCGGGGGGGAACCCTGTTTCTGGATGAGGTGGCCGACATGGATCTGGAGGCCCAGGCGCAACTGCTGGGAGCCCTGGATACCGGCTCCTTTCTGCGCATCGGCGGTACCGATCCGGTAGAGATCGATGTGCGTATTATTGCCGCTACCGCACGTGACCTGGAACAGGAGGTACAGGAAGGACGGTTTCGGGAGGACCTGTTCTATCACCTGAATGTGGTGCCGTTGAATATCCCGCCGCTGCGTGAACATCAGGAAGATGTGCCGGATCTATTGAACTTCTATATCGATCATTTTGTACTACATGAAAAGCTGCCCTATCGTCATTTCAGTGTGGGTGCCCAGAATTTTCTGCGTAACTATACCTGGCCGGGTAATGTTCGAGAGCTGAAAAACATGGTTCAGCGTCTGTTGATCCTGGGTGCTGGAGATGAGATCACTCAGGATGAGGTTGAGCTTGCGGTAACCGGTAGAGAGATGTCTACCATGGCTGACGCCGGGGGTATGTTCTCGCTGGATCAGCCCTTGCGTCAGGCCCGGGAACAGTTTGAGAAGCTGTACCTGGAGTATCAGTTGGAGAAGCATGGTGGGAATGTGAGTAAGACTGCAGCCGAAGCGGAGATGGAACGCACACACCTTTATCGTAAGCTGAAGTCACTGGGGATCGAGATCAAGGACAAAAAGTAGTGGCTGGTGTTACAAACTTATGCTGGTAGGCGGCCTCTGACAGTGTCGGGGCAAAATCTATTGAGTAATTCGACCCATATATAACGATGAAGATAATCATTCTTGGTGCAGGACAGGTTGGAACCTCTGTGGCCGAAAATCTGGCTATGGAAGATAATGACATCACGATCATTGATAAGAATGCCGAGCTGTTGAAGGGTCTGGAGGACCGCCTGGATCTGCGCACTATCAACGGGCATGCGGCATACCCGGATGTGTTGATGCAGGCCGGTGCTGAAGATGCAGATATGATCCTGGCTGTCACCAACAGTGATGAAACCAATATGGTGGCATGCCAGGTGGCTTTCAGCCTGTTTCGTACTCCCACCAAGATTGCCCGGGTGAGATCCCAGGGCTTTATCAAATATCCGGAACTATTCGATAACAGTGCGCTACCGGTAGATCTGCTGATCAGTCCCGAGCAGTCGGTGACCGACTATATCTTACGCCTAATTGAGTATCCCGGGGCATTGCAGGTACTGGATTTTGCCGAGGGCAGGATTCGACTGGCTGCGGTCCGGGCCTACCATGATGGTCCGTTGGTAGGGCATAAGCTGAAGACCCTGTATGACCACATGCCGGAGGTGGATGCCAGGGTTGCGGCCATCTACCGCAAGGGTAAGGCCATTCTGCCCCATGGCGATACTGTGGTAGAGGTGGATGATGAGGTGTTCTTTATCGCAGCCGTGGAACATATTCGCGCTGTAATGAGTGAGTTGCGGCGCCTGGAACGTCCATTCAAGCGCGTGATAATTGCTGGTGGTGGCAATATCGGTAAGCGTCTAGCGCTGGAATTGCAGCAGAAATACCAGGTTAAGGTGATAGATCGTGGCAAGGGCCGCGCCAAGCTTCTGGCTGAAGAGCTGGATCGCTGTATCGTGCTACAGGGTGACGGTGCAGATGAAGATCTGTTGCTGGATGAAAATATCGAAAATACCGATATGTTCTGTGCGGTGACCAATGATGATGAGGCGAATATTCTGTCGGCCATGCTGGCCAAGCGTCTCGGTGCCCGCAAGGTGATGGCCCTGATTAATCGGCCCTCATACGTGGACCTGGTACAGAGTGGCCCCATAGATATCGCTATATCTCCACAACATGCAACCATCGGCAGTCTACTGGCCCATGTGCGGCGTGGTGATGTGGAAGTGGTGCACTCCCTGCGCCGGGGTGCTGCTGAGGCGATCGAGGCGGTGGCCCATGGCGACTCTACCTCATCCAAGGTGGTGGGCAAGACCATTGAAGAGATCAAGCTGCCCAAGGGTGCCAGTATCGGTGCCATCTTGAGAGGTGAAGATGTACTGATCGCACACCACGATACGGTGATCCAGTCTGAAGATCACGTGATCCTGTTTCTGATTGACAAGCGGCGTATTGGTGAAGTGGAAAAGCTGTTTCAGGTGGGTGTTACCTTCCTATGATCTATCCAGGCCCAAAGTGGATATACAACTGCAGCATGCCAGGTAACGTCAGATGAAACTGGCGGTTGTGCAACGCATAGTCGGTATTCTGATGATGGTGTTCAGTCTCACCATGCTGCCACCCATGTTGATATCACTACTGTATGGTGATGGTGCCTTGCTGGCATTTTTTGTGGGCTTTTGTGGCATTTTCATAATTGGCACCATGTGCTGGTATCCGGTACGAAACGTGAAACGCGAGCTGCGACTGCGCGATGGATTTATGGTCGTGGTCATGTTCTGGACCGTGCTGGGGTTGCTGGGTGCGGTTCCCCTGCTGTTGGCGGAACATCCCAGTATGTCCATCACCGATGCGGTATTTGAATCGGTTTCAGGGCTTACTACTACCGGGGCAACGGTAATCGTCGGTCTGGATGATCTACCCAAATCTATTCTGTTTTATCGTCAGCAGTTGCAGTGGCTGGGTGGGATGGGAATTATCGTGTTGGCGGTTGCAGTGCTGCCCATGCTGGGGATCGGTGGTATGCAGCTGTACCGGGCCGAAACCCCTGGCCCTATGAAAAATTCCAAGCTCACACCCAGAATCACCGAGACCGCAAAGGCGCTGTGGTTTATCTATCTTGGACTGACGGTGGCTTGTGCTCTGGCATTTTGGGCCGCTGGCATGACCTTGTTCGATGCTGTGTGTCACGCCTTTTCTACTATTGCCATTGGTGGCTTCTCCACCCATGACCTGAGTATCGGGTATTTTGACAGCGTTTTGATTGAGATGATTGTAGTGGTGTTTCTGTTGTTGTCTGGAATCAACTTTGCGCTGCATTTTGTGGCGGTAAAACGCAGGGATTCTCGTATCTATTTTCACGATACTGAGTTCCTGTTCTATATCATGGTATTGATTTGTGTGTCTGTCATGGCCAGTGCCGTACTCTACTCCACAGACACCTATTCCGACTGGGGTCAGGCCATCGCCAAGGGGGTGTTCCAGGCGGTATCTATAGGCACCACGGCGGGCTTTACTACTGCTGATTACTCTATCTGGCCTGGGTTTGTGGCCATTCTTCTGCTGTTCTCCAGTTTTATCGGTGGTTGTGCCGGTTCCACTGGTGGCGGCATCAAGGTGATACGCTTTCTGTTGCTGATCAAGCAGGGTATGCGTGAGATTACCCGTCTGATCCACCCCAATGCCGAGATCCCGGTGCGGGTTGGAGGTAAGGTGATCGAGACCCGGGTGGTGGAAGCGGTGTGGGGTTTCTTTGCCCTCTATGTGGCCAGTTTTGTCATGATGTACCTGGCCCTGTCCCTGACCGGGCTGGACCTGATGACCTCGTTTTCAGCCGTGGCGGCATCCATTAACAATCTGGGGCCGGGGCTCTCCTCAGTGGCCTCTAACTATGCCGGGCTGAATGACCCTGCCAAGTGGATCCTCTGTTTTGCTATGCTGCTGGGGCGTCTGGAGATATTTACCCTGCTGGTGCTGTTTTCCCGTACCTACTGGCGCATGTAGCTATCCGGACAAATTAGGGCCGAGCTGTCAGGGCCGAGGGCCGGTATTCCGTGTGTATACATATAACCTATCCATCCAACCAATGTAGGCCAGAATAAGCGATAGCGTTTCTGGCAATCTGGCGGCAAATACTTAAATCATGTTGCCGGGAACGCTGCGCTTATCCCGGCCTACTGACTGTCAAGTTTCGGCAAAGCTGAAATCAATTAGCCGCAAATGAACGCAAGTAGTGGTGCAAGGATGCACCGTTTACTGACCTGAGGATGGAATATACGCGAATCACTATCAATCGTTCCCAAACCATAACTATCCGTTCGTGGGCCTCTTTGCGGGCTTGGCGTCTCTGCGCGATACATTATTGGCCAGCCATAGCTGATGGCGTTTGGTTCAGGCTCTGTTCATGCGCTCTCCCCTATCCTGAAATTGAAGCTGAAACAAGATAGGAGGATGAGCCATGAAAAAATATCTGTCGGGAACACTACTGTTACTCCTAGC
The DNA here is from genome assembly GCA_028278145.1 of Chromatiales bacterium. Taxonomy (GTDB): domain Bacteria; phylum Pseudomonadota; class Gammaproteobacteria; order Chromatiales; family Chromatiaceae; genus JAAGZL01. The sequence goes on from JANQEV010000042.1 coordinate 8,280, forward strand.
CATGGGTATTGCCATACCGGCCTTTGCCAGGATCTCACTGTATGAGATTGAGCGTGAACAGAGATGGCGCATCAAGGATGGTATCCATTCTGGTGAATTGACCAGAAAAGAGGCCAGGACCCTGCGTCGGGAACAGCGCGATATTCGTCGCATGAAGCGGCATTTTCTCAGGGATGGCAGGATGTCCCGGTATGAGCGTCGGACTCTGAGAAAACGCTACGCCAGGGCAGGTCGGCACATCTATCGCCTGAAGCACAATCATCGTACGCGTTATGCCTATAGATATGGCCCCAGGACTTCATGGTATAACCATGGGCCTAGCAGATATGGCTTTTCATTTGGCTATAGGTTCTAAGTGGGCATCATGCCAGGGTCGGGTCAGTCTCTATCCGTTGGATTCAGAATACTGCCCGGCCCTGAACTGTTTCAGGATGGCATGTTGCTATCCAGGATGGCAAAGGTCTCAGCAGCGATCTCCCTTACCTCATTATCCTCATCCAGGAGCAGGCTCTGTACCGCAGGCAGGGCATCGGCGCTTCCGGTCAATCCCAGGTAGTGACAGGCATCCGCCCGTATCTGGGGCTGATCCGACATGGTCAGTTCCACCAGTTTCGGTATGGCTGGAGTCAGAAGTTCCTGCTCCTGCAGCTCTTCAATGGCAGCACCCACGCCGATACGTACTGCCATAGGTACTTCCAGGTCCTCCAGCAGTTTCATCAGATCATCCATGCTGTCCGGGTATCTCCTGACCATCTGCACGATCTTGTCCAGGCTGTGGTTTTCCACCAGATGGGTAAAGTAGGCACTCAGCCCGGAATTACTGGCTGCCAGGTTGGCCCAGTTACGCAGTTCTGTCTCGCTGTAACGTCCGGTGAACTCAAAGCGACCGATCCTGGTCCAGGGTGCGGAGTGCACCCCCAGGGCCCTGGCCTTTTCCGGGTCCAGGGAGATGTTGATAACCTCCAGGTGGCCTATGGCGCCGTCCTTGATCAGCCGGGAAAGGGCCTCCAGTACCGGTGGGCAGTGGGCACAGTCGGTGGTTATCAACAGCAGGGCATGCGGAGGTGAGAGGTTGGGACTTTTCATGGCTTGTATTCCGTTGCTCCTCGAGAATATGGAATATTCCGCTGCAACAACGACCTTAGAAAGCGCTGTTTCAGCATTGATACATCTGTAATTAACCAAGCTGTTTGCTGTGTAATATTGGCCATGCCACAACCATTGATAGTTGCTGTGGTGGCGCATATAACACATTGTTTAAATGGAAGAAAATGTGATTTTAGCGCCCTTGGATAATAGATGTTCATGCTTAGAGTGTATGCCATTCTGAAGCTAAGTACATTAGCATAAAGTTATTTTATGATGACCTCCAAAGAACTGTTTGGCACTTTTGGTGGCAACTCTTTATGTTTATCCGTCCCGGGACATGCAAATACAAAAATTTGGCATATCGTCAACGTCGATTTACCCGGTGGAGAGTAGTTCAAGAGATGAGATTTCTACCGCACACTAAAGCAGGTTTGTGGTACCCAATTTCATATCAGAATTAACAAACTATTGCCGGTTATTTCCGGGAACAGTGAATAAAATAGAGTTCGCCGTTTCAGATGGCGATTAAAATCACATTAAGTGAGATTTAGGAGAAAAGTACCATGCCAACTTTTGTGCGTACCGATAAGTGTGATGGCTGCAAGGGTCAGGACAAGACCGCTTGCATGTACATTTGCCCGCATAATCTGATGAAGCTGGATATGGACGGTTCTTTGACCGGACATGAAAGCCGTGCCTTCAACCAGGAGCCAGAACAGTGTTGGGAGTGCTACTCCTGCATCAAGATCTGCCCACAGCAGGCCATCGAAGCCCGTCCATACGCCGATATCGTACCTCTGGGCGGTTCTGTACAGCCTCTGCGTGGTACTGATTCCATCATGTGGACCATCAAATTCCGTAACGGCACCATGAAGCGTTTTAAGTTCCCTATCCGTACTACCCCGGAAGGTTCCATTGATCCTTATGGTGGCAAGCCAGAAGCCGATTACGCCAATGTTGCGAAGCCTGGCTTCTTTAACCATAACGAGCAGAACGGCTACCGCGAAGGTGATCCTAGCGAGCTGATCGCAAAATAAGCAGGTTTCAAGCCGAAAACCTATTTAACAAATTTATTTCGAGGTGATTGAGAATGGCTGGAGAATTTGGAAATCCTGAAGTCGTCGAAGAAGAGGTAGATATCCTCCTCATCGGTGGTGGTATGGGAGCTTGTGGTGCTGCTTATGAGCTGGGTCCTTGGATCAAGGCTTCTGGTGGCGACATTAAAGTTAAACTGGTAGACAAGGCCGCTATGGACCGTTCCGGTGCTGTAGCTCAGGGTCTGTCTGCTATCAACACTTACATCGGTGACGAGCAGGATCCTGCGGATTACGCCCGCATGGTATCCAATGATCTCATGGGTATCACCCGTGACGATCTGACCTACGACCTGGGCCGTCACGTTGACGAGTCTGTACACCTGTTCGAAGAGTGGGGTCTGCCTATCTGGAAGACCGACGAGAACGGTGAGCGTCACGACGGATCACAGGGCCTGACCCCGCTGAAAGACGGTGGTAAGCCTGTACGTTCCGGTAAGTGGCAGATCATGATCAACGGTGAGTCCTACAAGTGGATCGTAGCCGAGGCCGCCAAGAAGGCCCTGGGTACTGACTCCATCCAGGAGCGTGTATTCATCGTTAAGCTGGTAAACGACAAGAACGACAGCAACCGCGTAGCCGGTGCCGTTGGTTTCTCCGTTCGTGAGCACAAGCTGTTTGTATATAAGTTCAAGTGCTGCCTGCTGGTTGCCGGTGGCTGCGTGAACATCTTCCGTCCTCGCTCTGTTGGTGAGGGTCAGGGTCGTGCCTGGTACCCAGTATGGAACGCTGGTTCCACCTACACCATGGCTGCTCAGGCTGGTGCCGAGCTGACTCTGATGGAAAACCGCTTCGTACCTGCCCGTTTCAAAGACGGTTATGGTCCTGTAGGCGCCTGGTTCCTGCTGTTCAAATCTCAGGCCACCAACGCCTTCGGTGAAGTTTACATGCAGCGCAACAAGGATATGTTGAACGACTATCCTCCATATGGTCAGGCTGCTGTTCCTGCCTCCTGCCTGCGTAACCACCTGATGCTGAAAGAGATGAAGGAAGGTCGTGGTCCTATCTGGATGGACACCGTAACCGCTCTCGGCAAGCTGCGTGAGACCCTGTCTCCACGTGAGGTTAAGCATCTGGAAGCTGAAGCATGGGAAGACTTCCTGGATATGTGTGTCGGCCAGTGTGGTATCTGGGCCGGTGAGAACATCGAGCCAGAGAAGAAGAACTCTGAGCTGATGCCTACCGAACCATACCTGCTGGGTTCCCACTCCGGTTGCTGCGGCATCTGGGTCTCCGGTCCTGAAGATGTAGGCGCGCCTACCGAAGAGACCGAAGCCGGCGTACCTGAGCACCTGCCTTCCGGTTGGAACTGGGGCTACCGCGCCATGACCACCGTAACTGGTCTGTTCACCGCCGCTGACGGCGTTGGCGCCTCCGGTCACAAGTTCTCCTCCGGTTCCCACGCCGAGGGTCGTCTGGCTGCCAAGGCCATGGTCAAGTTTGTCATGGACAACAAGGACTGGACCCCTGAGCTGGATACCCCGGTACAGGATCTGATCGATGAGATCTATCGTCCAGTACGTAACTTCCTGGAGCACAAGGACTACAGCACCGCTATCGACGTTAACCCTAACTACGTCACCCCGCGTATGCTGCAGTTCCGTCTGCAGAAGCTGATGGATGAGTACGTAGCCGGTGTTGCTACCTACTACACCACCAATGCTCACATGCTGGATGTAGCTGAAGCAAAGCTGTCTGACCTTAAAGAAGACGCTCTGAAGATGCGCGCCAAGGACCTGCACGAGCTGCTGCGGGCCTGGGAGAACTACCACCGTATCTTTACCGCTGAAGCTCACATGAAACACATTCAGTTCCGTGAGGAGTCCCGTTATCCTGGTTTCTACTACCGCATGGATAAGAACTTCGTGGACGAAGAGAACTGGAAGTGCTTTGTGAACTCCGTGTTCGATAATGAGACCCAGACCTTCACCTGCTTCAAGCGTGCGCATGTGGATCTGGTGGACAAAGCCAAGCTGTTCCAGAAGACCGGCGGTCATTAAGATCTTCGGACCGCACACGGAGGTGCGGAAGATTTAAAAAAGGTCCGGGCGTCGCAAGGCGTCCGGGCTTTTTTCATTAGTAAGCCGCGAATGAACGCAAATAGTTACATGTGCTTGTGTGTCAGGGGCAAAGTACAGCTTGAGTATGCAGAGTTTAATAAGGAACGCATGTCTCTGTAACCCACAGTTTAGTGTTCAAAGATCAAATATGCAGAAGTGATTTGAAGCGCTCAGCATTAACATTTGGCTGTAATGCTAAATACTTACTAAAAATTAGCGTTTATTTGCGTCCATTTGCGGATTAATATTGTTTTGTATTTGTGCAATTTAGGCTATTAGCTATGAGTGAAAAATTTGAAGATATCCCTTTTGAGAGCGATATGGTTCCAGAAAAGATGGGGCTTGGCTCCAATCTTAAGTTCCGCTGTTATAAAGGGATATCCTGTTTCAATGCCTGTTGTAAGCGGGCAGATATTACATTGACCCCATACGATATCCTGCGTCTAAAAGATCGCAAGGGTATGAGTTCCACGGAATTTCTTAAAGAACATACCGTACCTTTTGAGATGGAGAGAGATGGTCTGCCGGGAGTAAAACTTCGCACCGATGATGATGGTGCCTGCCTGTTCGTGACCGAGGAAGGTTGTAGTGTATACACCGATCGCCCCACTTCCTGCCGTTACTACCCGTTGGGCCATATGGCCATGCGTAAGAGTGGTGAGCAGCATGAAGAGACCCACTATTTCCTGGTCAGGGAGGATCACTGCAAGGGACATTTTGAAGAACGTGAACTGAACGTGAAGGAGTATCTGAAGGAGCAGGAGACGCTCGAATACGATGAGATGAACAAGGAGTGGCTGCAGATTATGCTGAAAAAGCGTTCTGCTGGCCCCACAGTTGGTGCTCTGCCAGAGAGTAC
>JANQEV010000114.1 GCA_028278145.1 Chromatiales bacterium
CGCTCATGCCGCCCATGCCGCCCATGCCGCCCATGCCTGACATACCGCTCATGCCGCCCATGCCGGACATACCGCTCATGCCGCCCATGCCGGACATACCACTCATGCCGCCCATGCCGGACATACCACTCATGCCGCCCATGCCGGACATACCGCTCATGCCGCCCATGCCGGACATACCGCTCATGCCTCTATATGTCCACTGAGTACAGACCCAATTGCTGCCTCCAGCCATTCCGGACATACCGCCCATGCCACCCATGCCTGACATTCCGCCCATTCCAGACATGCCGCTCATACCACCCATGCCTGACATGCCGCCCATGCCGGACATACCGCTCATGCCGCCCATGCCGCCCATGCCGCCCATGCCTGACATACCACCCATGCCACCCATGCCTGACATGCCGCCCATACCACTCATACCGGACATGCCTGCTGCCATTACAGGTGAAACGAAAAGTGATCCAACAACTGCAGCAATGCCAAGAGTTTTCTTCATATCTACGGTTAAGCTACGCATTCGAAATTTCATAATTTCATACTCCCCTATAGTGGTGATTTGAGTACATCATTGCAGCACCATTGCTGCGAATACTTCATTAGTGGAGCCATCTAGGACAGATGACATCCAGTAATTCATCACTCCCTGTTTACTTGTGCCATCCTCGAAGATCGTAAGGACCACGCATCCCTGGTATGGTAAATGGGGTGTGCCAGTTCCCCTGGTTATGAATGAAGCCCAGGCTCTTGGGATATGGCTTATCCACCCCGGTCATTGCCTGTTCAAACCACTCCTTGTCATGTCTCACCATCTGTATCATGGGAGCGCCTACTGGTCTGGAATCAGGCTTTACCCCTGCGACGGGATACTTGGCCTGAGAAACAGTGGCCACACCCATCCAAAACATTGAACAGAGTAATAAAGTCAACTTGCGGGCTTTTGGCTGCATTCAAATACCTCGTTTTCAGATCTTTCTGTGCTTATGCTGGAGACATATGCAAACTAAAACGAGCCAAATAACGCAAATCCCATACCAGCTATGGAAAAACAGATATTAGTTATTGTTTTTATTTGATATTTGTTTATTGTGAAGAAGAGTTTATGCAACAGATGATTTTTCAAATTCATGAAATTTTTTCATGCTGCACCCAAACGCCTGTGTTCATGCTGTAGGCAACATTACTACTTGCTTATAGTGCAAGGTCGTAATTCCATGATTCGATATGAGGGTTACACTAACAAATTGCATTTGTTAACAGCTGGTTAGATGGTATTTGAAGATCTGATGTTAAGATATTTTCTCTTTGGAATACTGGATTTAGACCATCCTATACCCAGGGATTCTAATTCATGACATTTTTTCATGAAGCTACCAGGGACTCTGTACTGGGTCGTGATTTTAGGAATTCGAGCTGAAATGCAGAAAAAGAGGTCCTCATATGCCAATTCAGTTTTTACTAGATCGCACACAGAGATAGAACAGCTGGTTTTGTAGCTAAAATATGTAAAAGAGATCACAGTTCACCTGCTCTACATGACAAAATGTCAGTGTAATGTATCTATTTCAGGCATAGAATGTTGACCTGCCACTCATGTTGTATTGCCAAGGAGTCGAGTCAATGCCAGGACTTAGCCTACTTCAACAGAGCACACGCATCTATTGGCTAAACAGCAGTCTCAATCGTAAGTTTGTAATCGGAATTGCCAGCGGACTGATCATGAGTTCCCTGGTTTTTCTGCTGCTGTTTATAACCATGTACCGGGGCGAGCTGGAAAGCCAACGAGCTGAAACCGCCACCCAGATCAATCACCTGCTTCAGGCCTCGCTGGAGAATGCCATGTTGAAGCGGGACCTTGAAGGTTTGAGGTCCATCGTCAACCGGCTTGGATCCCAGGCTAATATCAGCAGCGTCAGAATCATCAATCCCAAAGGCGAGGTACGTTTCTCCAACAAGGCTGAGCTTCTCCATCAACAGATGGACATGAGTATTGCTAAGTCCAGTGACACCTCAACCAGTTTCCTCCAGAACAACGATGGCCAGGAAGTCCTGCGCAGCATTAACCCAGTACACAATAAAGCGCCCTGTATACAATGCCACGGCCCAATTGAAAAGAGCCCTGTCAATGGCATTTTGTTGATTGACTATGATGCCGCATCTATCCGGCAAAGTGCCCAGAATACCACCCTTCTGCTAATGGGTTCAGGTGCACTGATCGTTCTGATCAACATTACCGGCGGTTGGTGGTTCATACGTCGCTTTGTGCTTAAACCGCTGGAAAAACTTGCTACTGCCAGTAATGCCATAACCCACGGTAACCTTGATTTCCGTATGCATCCGAGCGGAAATGATGAACTAGCGCAGCTAGGGAGGACCTTCGATCGCATGACCGAAAGCCTACAGCGCAAGATCCAACAGCTGCAGGAGAAAGAGGTGTTCCTGCAAGCACTGATTAATGCCATTCCTGATGGAATTCGTATCATTGATGAGAACTACCAAATACTGTTATCCAACAAAACCTATCGAGAACAGCTTCAGCTGAATGAGGATAATGCTGACGACCTATACTGCTACTCATCCAGCCACGGCCTGGACTGTCCCTGCCCTGCTACTCTTATCACTTGCCCTATACAAGAGCTGAATAACAACAAGTTACCTTTCAAATTTATCCATCAGCACACCAGGAGTGATGGCTCAAAGCTGGATGTTGAGATATATGCATCTCCCATGCATGTAACAGTAGAAGGTGAATCGCGAACATTGATCGTTGAATCAATCCGTGATCTGGCAGAGCAGGTAAAGTTCTCCCATGAACAGAAACTGTCTGAACTTGGACACCTGGCCGCTGGCGTATCCCATGAGATCCATAATCCTCTCACCGCAGTACGCCTGGCACTCCACTCATCCTACCAGTCTCTGCAGGATCCAGAGCCTGATATCCAAGAAATATCCAATTATCTGGACCTGGTAAATAAGGAAATAGATACCTGCATTGATGTCACTGAACGGCTGTTAAAGCTCAGTACTGCCCCGCCTAGTCAGGCAGAACTGGTATTAGTGAACGAGGCAGTGGAAGAGACTATCAGCCTGCTTAGATGGGAAGCCATTCAGGACAAAATTGAATTATCTTTCAAAACCGAAGAGAAATCCCTCCGTGTTCTGGCTACAGATAGTGAAATCCGTATGACCACACTAAATCTGGCCCAGAATGCATTTCATGCCATGCCGGAAGGGGGCAGACTGGATGTATCAATAGAGAAAGAAAATGGAAACATACTGATCAAGTTTGTGGATAGCGGTAAAGGCATAACTAAGGAAAACCTGCAGCGTATCTTTGAACCTTTCTTTAGTCGCCGGGTAGCAAGTGATAACGGTACCGGCCTGGGACTTTCTATTTCTAAGAATATAGTTGAGAGCTATGGCGGCAAGCTGTTGGTAGAAAGCACTCCTGGCGAAGGCAGTTGCTTCACCATCCAGCTGCCGGATGCAAATATAATGGAGAGCATTGAAGCATGAAGGCTGAAATTCTCATCATTGAAGATGACAAGATCATCAACATGATGCTGGTTAAATACATTAACAGCATCGAGCATAAGGCCGTGGGAGTGCATACCTTGGCTGAAGCCACTGAATACTTGAAGCAGAATGAACCTGATCTGATTGTAACTGACGCCCGTCTGCCAGATGGTGATTTTCTGGAAGTCCTCCCTACCCTGGCGGAAAATCAGCCGGTAATAGTTCTTACTGCATATGGTTCGGTAAACAACGCAGTTGAGGCCATGAAGGCCGGAGCGTCAGAGTATCTTATCAAGCCGATAAGCCCGGATGAGTTTACCCTGGTGGTCCAGAGAACCCTGGAAAATGCCGCGCTAAGAAATGACCATCAATTCTGCAAACAACGCCTGAAAGCCAAGGAAAACTCCTCCTCTTTCATGATTGGCGAAAGTGAGGCTCTGGAGAAGGTAAAACAGCTGATCAATGCCGTTGCTGCCAGTGATATGACAGTGTTGATTTTGGGAGAGAGTGGATCAGGGAAAGAACTGGTGGCACGTGCTATCCATGAACAAAGCAACCGTAATAAAAACAATTTTGTTGCGGTGGACTGCTGCACTATCCAGGAACAGCTATTCGAGTCAGAGCTGTTTGGCCATGAGCGAGGGGCATTTACTGGTGCCGACAAGCAGAAAAAGGGGCTGATTGAAGGAGCAGAAGGCGGGACCCTGTTCCTGGATGAGATTGGTGAAATCAATGCCAGCATCCAGGCCAAACTGCTGAGGGTTTTGGAGACTGGTAAATTCCGCCGGGTTGGTGGAACCAAGGATCTATCCGCTAATGTACGCATAGTCACAGCTACCAATCGCAACCTGGAGGAGATGAGCCGTGAGGGAAACTTCCGTTCAGATCTGTACTATCGCCTGGAGGTCTTTTCCATAACCACACCATCACTGCGCGAACGTAGGGAGGATATTCCATTTCTGGCCGAGCATTTCATCAGTAACCATGACTTCTCCCGCCGCATCAATAAATCATTCAACAAGTCCGCCATACGTAAGCTCATTTCCTATGACTGGCCTGGGAACGTCAGAGAGCTGAAGAATGTTGTAGAGAGAGCTATTATCCTGTCCAAAGACCAGCCGGCCATCCGTTCAGAACACCTGGCATTTGGCAGTACCAACAATAAAACCAAGCCGAAGTTAAACCTCACCTTTGACCACTACCCTACCCTGCAGGAGCTGGAACAGATCTACTTTGAAACCATTCTGGAGAAATATTCTGGTCACCGCTCCAGTGTGGCCTCCACCCTGGATATCAGCGAGAGAAATGTATATCGTCTAATCCAGAAATACGGGCTGGTAACCAGTAAGAACTGATTACACCTGTTTTTAAATTGTTAAGCTAACTGATTGTATCTACATACTTTATATACCCATTGATTCATATTGGTATGTAGATACTTTCGTCATTTGCTTTGTCAATGTATATTATTGAAAAATAAGCTATCCAGATGTTATCGTTTGCGTTGACTTGGTGCCGGATATGAATGTCATAGAATTTATTAGGGAAAAAACAGGCAGCATCCAGCAAAACAACGCTGAATTCATTGCCAAGCTTGAACCCAAGTTTCGCAATCTGTCCAACCTGCTGAATTATAAGATAGCCAACACCCTGAATAACCCCTGGATCTCACGCTTTAACCTGTTTGAAGAAGAAACTCAGGGCGATGAAGCAGACTCAGTAATCTCCCTGGCAGCAAGAAATACCTACAACAGCTTGCATCAAAAACTTGGCGAGGAGACCTTCCTGGGGGAGTGGCTCACCGTAGATCAGAATTGCATCAATCAGTTTGCAGAGATCACCGGAGACAGGCAGTGGATTCACACCGATCCTGAACGCGCCAAGGCGGATTCACCCTTCAAGTCAACCATCGCCCATGGCTTTCTTACCCTGGCCCTGATTCCAACCCTGACGGAAACTGTGGACCCGGACAATAACCCCTACCCGGAAGCCAGGATGGTGGTTAATTACGGTCTAAATCAGGTGCGTTTTCCGTTTCCGGTTAAAGCGGGTTCCAGGGTAAGGGCCAGAACCAGACTGGTAGGCCTTACTCCAATGAAGCGCAGTATAGAGGTGGTCAACGAAATCAGCATCGAGGTGGAAGATAGAAGCCGACCCGCCTGCGTGGCCGAGACCGTGCTAAGACTCTACTTCTAAAACCTTTTCAGTTTTACCGTCCATGGGAATATCCCCGTACCCATCTGCTGTAACCATGCCCAAAGATAGTAGCGGCTGCGCTACCGTGCTGGAGTTTCTCATCCAGCGTTTTCCAGCCGTTGCACCTGAAACCTGGAAGCTACGGATGCAAAATGGCAAGGTTCAGTGGGAAGATACTACGCCCATAGATAGTGACACCTTATACACCCCGCATAGACGCATTCTGTATTACCGTGAAGTGGAGCAGGAACCACAAATTCCATACCAGGAAAGCATACTGTTTCAGGATGAAAACCTGCTGGTTGCGGACAAGCCACATTTTATTCCGGTAACGCCAAACAGCCGGTATGTAAACCAGTGCCTGCTGTATCGGCTGCGTAACCATACCGGTATCCACGATCTGGCACCCATACACCGGATCGACCGCTGGACCGCAGGAGTTGTCATGTTCTCCACCAGCCCTAAAGTACGCAGTATCTACCAGAGGATGTTTGCACAGGGTAAGGTAGGCAAGCTCTACCATGGGGTAGCACAGCTAGCTACTGGTAATAAAGGACAATCTGCGGTTCCTGACCAGGAGTGGCTGGTGGAAAACCGTATAGTCAGCGGCAACCCAAAATTTCGCATGAGTGTGGCCCCAGGAAAAATCAACGCCCGCAGCCAGATTCGTTGCATTGATACAAAAAGCGGTATGGGTCTGTTTCACCTGCAGCCATTAACCGGCAAAACCCATCAACTGCGCTTGCACATGAGTGGACTGGGAATGCCGTTGCTGAATGAGAGATACTACCCCGAACTACTGCCACAAGCTTCGGACAACTTTGATCAGCCCCTGCAACTACTGGCCAAGGAGCTGCAATTCATCGACCCGATCACTTCAAAGCCAAGATATTTCTCATCAGCCCAGGATCTTCCCTGGTAACCAATACGGATTCCAAGATGAAGTAAAACTCTGCCTGATATTCAGATAGCAGTGAGCCTTATACAGCTTTATGGTATGTACTGATTGATCTTCTCCACCAACTGCTGGGGGGAGATCCCATAGGCGAACTTGGTAATAAACGACCCATCTGGAGCCATCAGAAAGGAGCTGGCGGTGTGATCCATGATGTACATATCTGGCTCCATACCTGGTTCCAGCACCTTTTCATATCTCACATTGAACTGTTTAGCTACATGCTCGATCATACTCTTACTGCCAGTGAGGCCGATTAGTCCATTATAAAAATAGCCCACGTATCGCTGCATCACCTGTACAGTATCCCGTTCCGGGTCTACTGAAATAAAATATGGCTGAATCTTCTGTGCCTTATCCCCAAGCTTGGATAAGGCCAGGGTAAGCGTCTGCAGTGATGTAGGACATACATCCGGGCAGAAGGTATAGCCAAAAAGAATAATATGGAATTTACCCCGCAGATCTTTTTCAGTTACCAGTTTTCCATTGTGGTCCATCAACATAAACTTGCCGCCAATCTCTAATGGCGCTGCTGGTTCAGATTCGAGTGATGCCGCAACCTTGGTATCTCCCTGCTTCAGGCAGTCCTTGATCACCCTGGTAGTGTGTTCCATCAAATGAAAATATAGATCGGGACCTGGGGTAAACCTGTTGCCAAAACTGTCCAGATCAGCCCGTTTGATCTCTGCCGTTCCGGTCAGTAGCGGAAGATCCGGCATTTTCATATTGGTTTCTGCCAGCAGACAGGAGTAGTAGCCTTCTGCCAGCTTGGTACGTCCATCCAACAACCTGGCTGCATCCACCGCCTGTAGGGGTGACTGCGCCACCAAACCACGAATCTTCAGGGCATATGCCTGCTCAAAATATTGCAGCGTATCGTAATAGGCAATCCCCACACCACTTTTGAGACCGCGGTAACCATATTCCAGCCTGCGGTCCAGTTCTGCCATGCGCATATACAAGGCATCCCGGTTACGTTTATACAGGTGGGCCCGTGCTGCATCAGCCTGCATCAGTTCCCGGGTCAATTCATCAATAAGGATGATGATATTTCTGGTATCCAACCAGAAATAGGGGTCCCGATGCGACTCGTTCCAACGTGAGGGTAAAACCTTAATTCTGGGGTTATCCAGAATAGTCTTTACCTGTACCTCCGGCCCTAATGCCGCCAACGGCTGTTCCAGAAACCGCTCCAGTTCGGGCCCTACCCAGACGATGATATCGGCCTTCTTAAGATCCTGCTTCTGTTTTGCATCCAGTTGGTAGTTGTATGGTGTAACCCCCTGCTTCACCAGTAGCTGAGGTCCTTCTGTGCCACGCATCAGACTGGACAGAATCGAGTGGACCGGCTTGATGCTGGCCACCACCCTGAAACTGTCATCCGCATAAACAGATGGCATCTGAAGCAGCAGCATAAGGCCAAGCAACAGAGCTGTGGATGAGGCAATAAATCGATGTATTTCAGTCATTGATTCGACAACACGGCAATCTATGGCAGGGTAAAGGCTTTGTTCAGATCTGCAACCGCCGCATCAACCTTCAGAATAAACTGCTGTTTTTCCGGACATTCCGATTTATTCTTAATAAACTCAAGAAATGACTCATTGGTAGAGTCATCAAAGGTCTGGCCCAATTGACGACGCTTTGGCAGTGCAGCGACCAAAGCCAGCTTCATCCTGCGGGCCTCCTGGAAAAACTTGCATTGCAGGGCCACACCATTCAGCTGCCCAATGCGCTTGATGCTGTTCAGCTGCTCTTCAGTGGCAGCCCCAACCTGAAATGCACTGGATATCATTATTATGGTCACGAAAAGTTTTATGAACTTATTTACCATCTACAGCTCACTAAGTTGGTGAAACATCCTACTATTTTAATCACATTGCAGCCGCTATGTAACCACTGGTTAAATAACACCGCATTGAACCATGCTTGACCCCGGGAATCTCATGGCTGGCAAGATAATAGACACAATTTATGTGCGTCTATTACGCAATTTTTTTAAAACACAAATACATTAAGCAACTATAATCGTACGATAACAAATCAACTTGATGTCAAATCAGAATTGATACCGAACAGCATTAACTAGTAGTAATAAGCAACATTGGAGAAACCCTATGGGAACAGCGAATGATGTGTTAAAAAATGCCCTGGCTAACGAGGTCAAGGCAGCAGCCTTTTACAATCTCGCCTCAGAGATCACACCTGACGATGAAACCCGCATGCTGTTCATTGAACTGGCTGGATTGGAAGAAGATCACGCCCGCGATTTTCTGAAAAAGGCAGAAGGCACTGAATTGCTGGATGGATTTGATGCCGAGGCATATTTGAGCGAGTTGGAAGATAATATGCATGATGTCGCCAAATCATCCCATAGCAGCCTGCTGGAGAGTGGTGATCTGGATGCCGTGTTGGATTTTGCCATCGGTATGGAAGCACATGCCCGTGACACCTATCAGGTAATGGCAACCATGGTGGAAAACCCAGCCATTAAAAAATACTGCCAGGAACTGGCAGATGAGGAAGAGTCACATCGCAAGATACTGGAACAGGCCAGAAACTCACTGGACATGGATCCAGGCGACCGTCCTGCCCTGTAAAGATAATATCAGCATAGGTTACGAAGATAGCAGAAACGCCAGTATGTTGGTTCATGCTGGCGTATTTCTCTGGCTAGTTAACTGTCACCCGCGCTTGATGAATGCAGAATAGTTACCGCAGTAACTTACTGCCACGCCATCTTCAGTGAGGATCTCTGCCACCAGGTCGATACGGGCCTTCTCTCCCTGCTTTACTCTTGCCAGAAACTGTTCGAAGGATCCATCATCCGGCAATCGGCAGCGGGCCTGGATATCCCCGGTAACCGGCCGCATGTAGGTAATATTGGCCCGCCCTAACACACTGTGAGCAGCGACGTTCTCCTCTTCAAACTTCAGATGCAGCATACCCCAACAGGTAACAGCACAGATGCTATACAGGCTGCCACCAAAGGCTGTCCCGTGGATATTTATATTGGGTGCAAAATCTGCATGCAGCACCAGTTCGTGCTCATCATGGGCTTCCACCCTGACTCCCATCTGCTCAGTAAGCGGTACCTCCTGGTGCAGAGTCTGTTCCAGCACACTCAATCTGTCTGACATCTTCTCTACTCTCTGGCCCCGGGAACCACAGACAGCTCAATACGCTTTCCACTCCGGATCACCACCATATTGGTCTTCTCTCCGGCTTTAAGACCCGCCAGGGCACTCATAAAGTCATGGATTGTCTCTACCTTGACCCCAGCCAGCTCTACCAGGATGTCTCCATTGATTATGCCGGCTGCCTCAGCAGGAGCACCCTTTACTGCACCCTGCAGTTTAACTCCCTTAACCGACTCATCCTGACCATAGGACGGAATGGTGCCCAGATAGGCACGCAGATGTTTACGCCCAATACCACTCTGCTTGCGCTCCACATGCCGGTACTCGGGAATGGTTTCGGATCTGGCGAGAGAACGGGTTATGCCTGACAAGAGGCGGGCAATATCCCTGATACCGTCATAGTTGAGGCTATCTGCGGTATCCCGAGGAGATGAGTAATTCTCATGCGCCCCGGTAAAGGCACTCAGAATGGGTACACCCAACATGTAGAAGGGAGTGACGTCAGTGGGCAGATAGGGGTCCTGCTTGGTGGCAATGGAAAGACCAACCGGGACATTGCGCCGCTCGATCTCCCTGCCCCAGACCGGACTGGAACCTGTTCCCTGAAGATAGGCCTTATCCCGCAGATGCCCCACCATATCCATATTCAGATAGGCCGCCACCTTGCCTTTCAGGTCAGCACCTGCTGCCAGTTGTTCTGTGTAGTGAGTTGAACCCAGGGCTCCCAGCTCCTCTCCTGACCAGGCAATGAAGTAGATATCACGCTTGGCTCCAAGTTTACCCTTAGCCTGCAGGCCAGCCAGATACTGGGCCGACTCCAGCATTGCCGCCACACCAGAGGCATTATCATCTGCTCCATAGTGAACCGCATTGCGCTCATCCTCACGCGCCAGCGAACCGGAAACCTCACCCCGCCCCAGGTGATCCACATGGGCGCCAAGGATAACTGGAGGCTCACCATCTCCCCCGCTGCCAAGACGGGCAACCACATTCCTCCCTGAGCGTTTTTCCCGGACTATATCGATCTGGCCAGAGACGGTTACTCCGGAAATATCGAAACCAGATACAGTTTCACCCCGGTCCAGTTGGTCCTGAATTGCAGCAAGTGCATGGCCACTCTGATCCAAAAGCCTGACTGCTGTCTCGTCACTCAGGGCCACTGCAGCAATGGAGCTCTGGGAGGAGGCATCAAACCGCAGTTCCACCAATCGATCCCTGGCCTGGGCCTTGGGACCGGTAACCACAATCATCCCTACTGCACCGCGCCTTTTGGCCACCGCAGCCTTGTATGGAAGATCTGAGTAGTGGGCCATGTGGCGCCGCCACTCTGCTGGCACAGATTCTGGCTGAAAGCGCAACATCATCACCCATTTCCCAGTTACGTCCAGCTCTCCATAGGAGTCATAATCAGGAACCTTATCGCTACCGGGTGCAACTATTCCATAACCGGCAAACACCACACCCGCAGGTTCAATAGTGCCTGTCCGAGACAGAGCCAGGGGTCTCCAGTCAGTATCAAGCTGCAACACCTGCTGGCTTGATATTTCTAACCTGTTGACCTTACCCAAACGCACTCCGGCTGTGAAATTGAAGGGTTGGAAATAGTCACCCTTGTTGCCTGGTTTCAGACCAAGCTGCTGGAACACCGATGCCACATACTCGGTGGCCATCTTCTCGCCATTGGTACCAGTCAGGCGCCCTTCCATCTCATCAGATGCCAGGCGGGTGACATGCAGACGAATATCCGCCACATCAATACTATGAGTAGTAGAACTGATATCCGCCTTCACCGGCTTGGCTACAGCCTGCCTGGTCTCTTGCTCCAGACCAAGAGCTGCCAGGGCCCTGGTATGATCCCACTGCGCCATATATATCTGGCTGGATTTTTTAGCGCTGCGGGTTGAGGTCCAGGAGATATTGTTGCCATCAGGTGAAAATACCGGCAGACCGTCAAAACCATCGGTATAGGTTACTCTTACCGGTTCATTCCTGCCTGCAGCATCCACTATGAACAGTTCGAAATTGGCGAAACCCTCACGGTTAGAGGCGAAAATCAGATACTCTCCACTGGGGTGGAAATATGGCGCCCATGACATCACTCCCATGCGGGTAAGCTGTCTCTCCTCTCCACTGGCAAGATCCATGGTGAAGATCTCGGCCCGGCTCCCATCCTGAGAAAAGCGTCGCCAGGTGATGCTTTTGCCATCAGCACTGAAAAATGGCCCACCATCATAACCGGGAGAGTCGGTAAGCCGCCTCAGATTGGAGCCATCTGCATCCATGATGTAGAGATCCATCATGTAGGCCTTGTCATGTTCAAATATCTTGGCCTCTATCGCTGTCATCTCCCCCGAGTATGCCCGGCGGTTAGAAGCAAAGACGATCCGCTTACCATCAGGTGAATAGGCACCCTCGGCATCATATCCTTTTGTATTGGTGATGTTTTTGCGTTCTCCACTAATCAGGTCATGGGCAAAGATATCGAAATTGTGATCGTAATCCCATGAGTAGCGGCGACGCTGACCAGAGGCACGAAAATCCAGTTCTGCCTGCATCTTGGATCTGGCATCAGCGTCTTCATGGGTTGATGCATATAGAACCAGCTTGTCAGAGGGGTGGATCCAGGCACAGGTGGTCTTTCCATAGCCAGGTGATAACTGTTCCACATCACCAGTTTCAAGATCCATCAGGAAAATCTGATAGAACGGATTGGTACTATCCCGTTCTGACTGGAAGATCATGCGTGAGCCAGTGGCATTGAAATAGCCTTCACCTGCTCGTTTACCTTCAAATGTGAGCTGACGTACCTTGCTAAACAGCTCTTGTTCAGATACCTGGTCAGATTGTGCCATTACGATGCTGACCGGCAGTATAAGGAACAAGACTAGAATTAAGGTTATCTTGGTATAAACATGCATCCACTTACCCTTGCATAAGTTGGCGTACACTGAATTGTTCTTCATACTGTATCAGACCTGATTTTCCACTATTTGCCTACAGATTATGATTGCACGACAACCGATCTACAACTGCCAAATGGGTGTGTTCGGCTATGAACTTATTCATTGCCCACCAAGTGGTGACCATGGGTCGAAACCGATCGAAGCAACTGCACAGGTTATCGTATCTGCAATTCTTGAGTTTGGATTAGACCAGTTCGTTAACCAGCGCATGGCGGTGATCAATGTTACCCGTGCCTTTCTTGATATCATGCCAGAGGTGCAATTACCTCCCAGGCAGGTAATACTCAATCTACCTGAGAATTTGATAGTTGACGCAAAACTCCCGGCCATACTGAAGGCACTTAAATCCCAGGGCTATGGTATATCTATAGGAGGCCTGGCTAATCTGAAAGATCTGCGGTTACTACCTATCGCCACGCTGTTTCGCCTCGATGTACAGAAGTATAATGATAGGCAATTTACCGCACTTACCACTTTCTTGCGCAATTATAAAAACCTTTCGCTAATGGCATTGAACATTGAATCGCTGGATGAGTACCGTAATTACTGCACCAAAAATATCGAGTACCTGCATGGCAGGTTCCTCAGCAAACCACGACTATATGCCAACAGCGAACTTCCCACCAACAAGCTTGCATTACTCAGATTGCTCGCATCGATACACAAACTGGACACACCGACCGAGGAATTGGAACAACTAATTACCAATGATGTTTCATTGAGTTATCAATTACTTAAATTAGTTAACTCACCCTTCTTTGGCATCGCCAGAAAAATAGACTCCATAAAACAGGCTGTAGTGTTATTGGGACGAGACGAAATACGCAAATGGGTATCACTATTGGCATTGACTGGAATGAGTGGAGAGCCTGAGGCTATTGTAGAAATAGCTGTTCTTCGTGCAAAACTATGTGAACTGCTTGCCAAGAAGGCTGGATTGCCCAGTGAAAGCTACTTCACCGTGGGCATGTTCTCTGCCCTCGACCTATTGATGAAACAACCTCTTAAAACAGTTCTGGACAAACTTCCCCTAGGTAAAGAAGTCAAGGCGGCAATTCTTGAGCATCAAGGTATGCTGGGCGCAGCTCTCTCATGTGCCTTGGCATTCGAAAATACGGAGTGGTCAAAGATATATTTTGCCAATCTGAGCCATGATGATATTTCGGAGATCCAGCGCGAAGCGATACGGTGGAGTGAAAGCATAACGCATCATCACTAGTCTACTGATTCTGTCAGGATATTCCTCGTTGTATAGGAAGTGTGAATTCAACCTATGCCATTCTTGTACCAATCTAAATAAAGAGTGTCGTAAACTAAGTGGTAACAATCCCTTTATCAAACAGATCATCCTGCAGATTATCCAGATCAATATCACTTAGACCAAGATAGGCCAACAATGGCTTGCGCAACCGTTCAAATTCATAATCTTCATCCTGTTTTCCAAGAACCCTATAAGTACCACATAGGTGTTCAGACAGCTTCAATACCGACAGGAGGTTTTTTAGCTTGGTGTTAGCAATATCATCAGAGCCAAACAATTGTTCACAATCATGGTGTTCAGCAATGGCCTGGCATATATGATCTGGAAGCTTCCATGCCTGCGCAACATAGTAACCAATAACACTGTGATTAGTGTCAAATCTGTCACTTTCATACTCGGTAATACGTTTGTCGTTTTGACTATATGCCTCCTCAAGGACCTGTAGATAATCTGGAAACCTCTGCATAAGAAGCGGTATCGCTGCGTTATGGAACAGTCCCATTACGTAGGCCTCATCTGGAGGACAGGAACAGACAGATTTAGCGATCAGGGCACTTGCTGCTGCCAAATCCATGGCATTATCCCAAAAACCGGTCATTGCAGAGACCTCATCATCGCTTAGCGAGGAGGCAATACAAATGGCATTGACTATATTAACTACACTATCAAGGCCTAAAAGACTGGTGGCTTGAGCGATTGAGGTAATCTTATTTTTGAGACCGAAGTATGAAGAGTTCACCGTCTTCAATATGCCACCGGCAATACCCACATCCCTGGCGATAAGCTGCGCTATATCCTCTAGGCTAAAACCCGGCATAGCCATTTCCATCTGAATATCCACCATAATTTGCGGTTGCGGCGGGATTTTTATTCCTTTCAGGATGGCATTGGCTGTTTCTTTTTCAATTTTTTTACTCATATCAAGCCCGGTCGATTCTAAATTCCTAAACCTGTTCAACCTGTAAGTACTGTCAACAGGTTCAATGCGGAAAATTATGGTCAGTTGCTCCTGGTAGCATAGAAAACCTAAAAAAATTTTTCAGCATTCTTGATGAGTATTCTATATACCATCTCTCTGTTTTTGTTGTCACCTGGCATCAATAGTGGATTGGTGCATCTATTTACAGTTAAAATCCCCCAGCAACAGACTAGGTAATCTTATAGGATTGCATACCGATGAAGTCGGTTTCATCGGTAAAAGAATAATACACTTATAACTGACTTCGTAGATCTATATATATGTTCCTAACGAAATACTATCTGGAGCCTGAATCAGGCATACACTTCACCCGTGAGCAGGCCAGTGAGTTTGCCAAACAGATTGCCGGTGATTTCAACCCCTTACACGATCCTGAAAACAAGATGTTCTGCGTCCCTGGAGATCTGTTATTTTCAGTAGCCTTGGCCAAGCTCGGATTAAGCCAGAAAATGAAGTTTACATTTTCCGGCATGGTCAATGACGAAACCACACTTATCTTTCACACTGGGGATACGGATAATGTGGAGGCCAGGGACTCTGATGGCAAGGTATACCTCTCTATTGAGCGCACTGGGAACTCTTCCAGTGATGAAGCTGCCATCAGCAGCCTGGCCAGGAGTTATGTGGAATTCTCCGGACAGACATTTCCCCATATTCTGGTACCCCTGATGCAGGAACAGAATGTCATGATCAATCCAGCCCGACCACTGGTCATTTATGAGAGCATGGAGATTGACCTGGATCGTCTGGATTTTTCCAACCCGGAACTGGAGCTTACAGACACCTCTTTTGAGGTTAACGGCAAGAAGGGTCATGTCCGCCTTGGCTTTATACTTACTGAGGACGGCATCACCATAGGCAGTGGTGCCAAGCACATGGCACTGCGCGGATTGAGACCATATGATCAAGAAGCTGTTGATGGGATAGTGCAAAACTACATGCAGAGCATAGACCAATAACATATTGGTTTTATTGGTATTTTTTGAATACAAAACAGAACACCTATACTGTATCAGATTGTTCAGCCTGGATTCAGCTAGCAAGCCCTAACATATCTATCAGAGGTTACTCATTGATAAGCAATGAGGAGGTAGATCATGTTAAATCTGAACACCATAACCACAGTTGCTGTTGGCACCCTGTTTTTGGCACTCTCCACCATACCGGCTACAACAGATGCAAAAAGTATCAGTTCAGTCAGGCAGTCGCCGCACAATGAGCATGTCACTAAGACTCGTTCTGCAAAAACTGATCTGTATAAAGTCAGGGACCACAGGAAAAAAGGTCTGAAGCGGCATAAAGGCCATCGACATCACAGACACCATAGACACCACAGACATCATCGGCACAACCGTAGACGGAATAGACTGTTTCTCTTTTACTCACCATATGACCCGTTCTTTGGACCAGCTTGGGACTACTATCCAGACTACTACTATTACGGACGACGCCCCAGAGGCGGAATAACCTTCTACTTCCACAACTAAGTTGCAACCAACATGGCGGCAGGACAAACCAGATTCTGCCGCCATACTAGGAATGCCAAAGTTCCACAGCGCAGGCTCTCATTTTTTATATCCAATAGCGATAGAGGTAGAAACTCATTAAGATAGTGATTCCTTTATATTCTGAGCTACCTGTACCAGACAATGGAAAACCTGTTTGAAATCGGCCTGGATAAGCTGCTTATTGCACGCAGGGATGGCAATGAGCTAATACTCGGATATGTGGACGCTCAGGATAAAAATCTGGCTTTTTGTACCCAATTTCATAACGTACGTGTGGATGGAGCACTAAGTCCTATCGGTGTTCTCTCCAGCCCATTGGAATCATATTGCTGGGACACTCTGACCTTCTACGGTGCTGGCTTCATGCAGCGTAAACTAGCACCCACTATCACCCAGCAGCTCAAGAGCATACAGAATGAAAGCGGTGTACCACTGTGGAAGGCAACAAACTCCTACTATAAGGCCTATGAATACCTTCTCAGTAATGGAATCACTCCGATCATAATTGATAAATGGTCAGATATTGAGCTGACTGACACTGATGGCTCCAGCATCAAATTACGCGGACCGGTTGTATGTAATACCACTCTGTTAAATCAAAAGAAGCAAATACATGAGTATCTGCGTAACAAGATCAGAGAGGAGATTCAGACCATCAGGGTTAAAGAGAAGGAGTATTCCGAAGAACAGATACGAAAACTTTTCAAAGATTATTTTTGAATGCCCGCTACCTCACCGTAACCTACATTAGTACAAGCATCATTCGCAGTAATTTGCGAGCCCAGCTCTTCCCCACTAGTCCCTTAATCAGTTATGCTAAAGTTGTGCTAGCTGGATATCATAACCATAAGAACATCCAAGACTACACTGCATAACCCAAGAGGGAGAATAATGGATTTAGACCTAAATAAATTCAGAACTCTAGTTCCCATAAATGCCCTTTATGAAAACAACCTGATGCAGCTTGCCAAGCACGCCAGGGTTGAAAGATTCTCCCAAGGCGACAAAATTTTCAGCCATGGTGATACTGGCCATAACTCCGCCTTCCTTATGTCCGGCTCTGTAAAACTCTTATCCAGCCAAAACACTGAGCTACAGATAAGTGCTGGCACAACTGCAGCAAATTATGCCCTGGCCACAAGATTCGATGTCTATGTGACATCAGAGACAGCAAAGGTGGTATGGATAAACCGGGTCCTACTGGAACGCCTTCTGGCATGGGGCGAGTCATACAGTCCAGATGGTTTGGATGTAGAAGAGGGACATCATCATGGGCCATCTACAATGGATAGCGAGTGGATGATGGCCATGCTGCAGACCAAGGCCTTTCTTAAACTACCGGCCCAGAACATCCAGACCCTATTCTCCAGAATGAATGAAACCAAGGTTAAGAAAGGGGATGTTATCGTCAAGTTTGGGGACAATGGTGGCTTCTATTACATGGTTAAAAAAGGCCGCTGCCAGGTCAGCCGACCCACGGCTGATGGAGAGGAGGTGCTAGCCGAAATTGGACGAGGTAGCAGCTTTGGCGAAGAGTCACTAATAGCTGGCTCACCTCGTAATGCAACTATCACCATGCTCACTGATGGCATACTGATGAGCCTGGCCAAGAAGGACTTTATTGAACTATTCAACGAGCCGATCATCAACTGGATTGATAGCATCGAGATCGAGCATATGGTTCAAGAAGGAGCCTGCCTGGTGGATGTACGCCTGGAGGCTGAGTATGAGAACTCAAAGATCGAAGGTGCGATCAATATTCCGCTGGGTGCAATAAGACAGAAGGGCTCACAGCTTGACCCAGATAAAAAATATATCCTCTATTGTGATACGGGCCAGCGCAGTTCCACTGCAGCGTTTCTTCTTAACCAGATGGGTTTGGATGTATATGTGCTAAAGGGTGGAACCTACAACAGCTAAACACCGCTTAAAACAGCCTGGTAGATATCAAAAAACTCCTCTGACTACTCATCACCTAGCCAACGGATGCGAAGTGCACCGTTAGGGGCATCAGTTGCATATCGGTTACATATCCATAGATCAGCTACCGCAGCCAGCTCCCCGTCAATCTTGATCAGAGGCACCCTACTCCTCTCCCAGGGTGGAATACCATACTCCTGAAATAGCTTCTTCAGGCTTTTACTACTGCTCCTGCCTAGCGGCCGACAGCGCTCTCCACCTACTCTGAAACATACAGATACCTGACCCTTCTCCCAGGCCTCTCTGGATATGCCTATCTGCGCCACTTCCACCTTCAGGGTTCCTAACCCAGATGGAAGTATTAGTGGTGCCTCCCCATCCCACTCCAGTTCTGTAGCCGGATCCAGTTCCGGTAGAGCCGACATAAGGTAGAGACGATCCCGGTATCTACGCAATTCCACATCAGTCCAATGCACTACAGGATTGCGATCCTCCCTGGCCGTCAACATCTCCTTTAGTACCCGGTCCAAGCGCGCCGTATCTGGCAGCCTTAGACCGGTATCTGATATCCAGGTACGGATTACGGCACGTGCCCGCGGTGGCGGCAGATCTGCAACGGCTGGAGCACTTATACTGTTGTCCTGTACATGCAGCATCTGCTGCAGGTCGTGTCTGGCTTCCTCTTCAATCAGTAGCTGGGCTTCAGCACAGTGGCTTGCACTACGTGACAACGTCTTATCCAGGGCAGGCCAACGCTGCTTCAATAGCGGAATTACTTCATGGCGTAAAAAATTACGGTCAAATGAGATATCGCTGTTGCTGAAATCTTCCAGCCACCGCAACGTATGCAGTTGCGCATACTCAGCCAGATCGGCCCGGGAAACCCCCAATAGGGGGCGGGCGTGAAAACCTGGACCAAAGCCAGATATAGCCGGCATGGCAGAAAGACCACTAGGTCCACTACCACGCAACAACTGCAGGAGAACGGTTTCGGCCTGATCTTCACTATGATGAGCTGTGAGCAGGATATCCCCCTCCAGCATCAGCTCTTGTAGCGCCAGGTAGCGGCTATTGCGTGCAGCCGCTTCTGGACTCTCACCCTTTTTGGGCTGTGCATCAACTGTAACAACCTGGATAGGAATCTGGTGTGAAGTACAGAACTCTGAACATCGTTCGGCCCACTCATCAGCTTCAGACTGCAGTCCATGATTTACATGAATGGCAGTTATTTGAGCTTGCATTTGCTGACGCAGACCCCATACGGCATGTAGCAGGACATGAGAATCCATGCCTCCACTGTAGGCAATCAACAATCGTTTACAGACTGGTAGAGTTGATAGTGTTTCTGATAACAGGCTCTGGTTAAAAGCCATCTTGGCCCTTATCCGTCAAAACTACCGTATTTCATCAGACGTTGATAACGCTGTTCCAGTAGCTTGTCGATTGGAATGCTGCACAGGTTATCCAAGGTCTCCCGTAAGGTGTGCTTGACGTTTTGCACAGTAGTATCAATATCACGGTGAGAACCACCTAGTGGCTCATCAATAATGCCATCGATAAGACCAAGCTCCTTAAGTCGATGGGAGGTGATCCCCATAGCCTCTGCTGCCAGAGATGCTTTCTCAGCACTCTTCCATAAAATAGAAGCACAACCTTCCGGTGAGATCACGGAATAGGTGCTGTACTCCAGCATTAGAACCCTATCACCCACACCGATAGCAAGAGCTCCTCCTGATCCACCCTCACCCATTACAGTACATATGATTGGTATTCTGAGCCCTGCCATTACCTTAAGATTACGGGCAATGGCTTCACTCTGACCACGCTCTTCGGCACCCACACCAGGATAGGCCCCTGGGGTATCGATAAATGTCAGCAGTGGCATTTTAAACCGCTCTGCCATCTCCATCAGACGAAGTGCCTTGCGATAACCTTCCGGACGCGGCATGCCGAAGTTGCGATACAGCTTTTCCTTGGTATTGCGTCCCTTCTGGTGCCCAATCAACATCACCGGTTTACCTTCCAGACGCGCCACGCCACCAACTATTGCATGATCATCTGCAAATGCTCGATCACCGTGCAACTCCTGAAAATCATCAAAGGCACCATCGATGTAGTCGTACATATATGGGCGCTGTGGGTGCCTGGCCAGTTGGGAAATCTGCCATGGCTTAAGGTTGGAAAAGATAGATTCCGTAAGAGACCTGCTCTTCTTCTCTAATCGTACAACCTCATCCTGGATGTTGATCTCGTTATCGTCACCAACCAGTCGCAGTTCTTCGATCTTGGCCTGCAGTTCGGCAATAGGTTGTTCAAATTCAAGGAAATTAAGGTCCATGTGGAAAAATATACCGGATTCAGTTTAGGAATGACACTCTTGTATAGCGGTCATTTTTATCTTATGAAAATACTTTATAAAACAAGTTGTTAGAAAAAACACATAATGTTGTTTACTGGTAGGCTAATGATATTCTACTTTTTACTTTCCTGCACCTGTTTGGCTTCAGTTACCGCCCGATCCATACATCACCCTGACCCCGTCAGTGGCAAACAGTCGCTCCAATCTGCGCAGCAACTCATCAGTAGGATTAACTCTCCAGGCATCACCAAACTCAACAATACCACTGGAGCCATCACTCAGCATTCGCAACCGAATGCTGCAGTTCCCACCCAGGTAGGTGGTCAGTATCCCCTGTAACTCCTGCAACATGGTTGGCTGCATTGCCCCGTTCAGATGCTTTGAATCAAGTTGCAGGGCCCTGGCATATAGTGATCTGGCCTGTTCAAACTCCAACACCTGATCTGCCCGGATACTTAGACCTCCTCGATACTCATCGTAGTTAAGATTGCCGGTAACAACCAGAATCTTGTCTGCTGTAAGCAGTTCACGAAACTCTTCATACGCTTCCGAGAACAGGGTTACCTCAATACGTGCTGAACCATCATCCAGGACCACGGTTCCCATACGACCACGTTGGGTAAGACGATGGCTGCTGGATATTACCAGGCCTGCTGCCATAACCCGGACCCCAGCACGTCTGCCCTTACCATTGGACCCAGCAGGGCCATTTTCTAGAGACAACTTTGCTAAACGGCTGATTCCAATCCCCTGGAACTCTTCCAGATACCTGTTGATCGGGTGTCCAGTCAAATAGAGACCCAAGGTATCTTTTTCACCCTGGAGGCGCAGTTGCTCATCCCACTCCTCTATTGGCTCTGGCAGGATCTGATCTGGTACTGCCTTAGGGCTGTCATCTGACATGCCAAACAGGTCGTTTTGCCCTGCCTCCTGCATGGCATGATGCTGTTCCGCCATCTTAAGGGCCAGGGGAAGCTGTGACATAAGCGTGGCACGGTTAGCACCCAGCTCATCCATGGCACCTGCCCTGATTAACGATTCCAATACCCTGCGATTAGCCTTGCGCAGGTCCACCCTGCGACAGAATTCAAACAGGTCTAGAAATAGCCCCTGTTGCATACGTTCCTGGATAATGCTCTCGATTGCAGCTTCACCTACGCCCTTGATGGCACCCAAGCCATAAATAACCGTATCATTGCCATCTACGGTAAACCGGTATTCCGAGTGATTCACATGGGGAGGATTTACCTTAAGATTCATACTCCTGCACTCATCTATCATGATCACCACCTTGTCGGTACTGTCCATATCAGCAGACAAAACAGCTGCCATAAAGGCCGCAGGATAGTGTGCCTTGAGCCATAGCGTCTGATAAGAAACCATGGCGTAGGCTGCAGAGTGGGATTTATTGAAACCGTATCCGGCAAACTTCTCCATAAGGTCAAAGATATAGGTGGCAGTATCCTCCTCTACTCCAAGTTCAACTGCACCCTTACGGAAGATCTCGCCCTGTTTGGCCATCTCTTCAGGCTTTTTCTTACCCATGGCGCGCCGCAACAGATCAGCACCTCCCAGGGTATAGCCGGCCAGAACCTGGGCAATCTGCATCACCTGCTCCTGATACAGGATGACACCATAGGTAGTATTCAGTATCGGCTCCAACGCCGGATGCGGATAGACTACCTTTTGACGACCATGTTTACGGGCAATGAAGTCATCTACCATTCCTGATTGCAGGGGACCAGGACGAAACAGCGCCACCAGGGCAGTGATATCGTCAAAACAGTCCGGCTGCAACTTCTTGATCAACTCCTTCATACCACGGGATTCCAGCTGGAACACCGCCGTGGTGCCACAAGCCTTGATCAGATTGAAGGCCTTGGGATCATCCATGGCAATAGTGGATATATCTATCACATCTTCACCCGATTGCCGACGCTGGGTGTTAACCGTCTTCAGGGCCCAGTCAACGATGGTCAGGGTACGTAAGCCCAGGAAGTCGAATTTGACCAGTCCCACAGCCTCCACATCGTCTTTGTCAAACTGGGTGACCAAATTCTCACCGCTGGCCTCACAGTAGAGCGGGGTAAAATCGGTGAGTACGGTGGGTGCTATCACCACACCACCGGCATGCTTGCCGGCATTTCTAGCCAGGCCCTCCAGGCTCATAGCCATATCGATCAGTTCGGTGACCTCTTCCTCCTCCTTGTAGGCCTGGTTCAGTTCCTCGCTCTCTTCCAGGGCTTTGGCCAGGGTCATACCTATTTCAAATGGAATCAGCTTGGCAATGCGATCTACGAAGCCATAGGCATGCCCCAGTACCCGGCCTACATCCCTTACTACCGCCTTGGCCGCCATACTGCCGTAGGTGATGATCTGGGATACCGAATCCCTACCGTACTGCTCTGCCACATATTCAATGACCCTATCCCGTCCTTCCATGCAGAAATCCACATCAAAGTCTGGCATGGAGACACGCTCTGGATTTAGAAAACGCTCAAACAGCAGCTCATGCTCTATGGGATCCAGATCGGTAATACCCAGGGCGTAAGCCACTAGGGAACCGGCACCAGAACCACGGCCTGGTCCTACTGGGACATCGTTCTCCCGGGCCCAACGGATGAAATCTGCCACGATGAGAAAATAGCCAGGAAATCCCATCTGGATGATCACATCCAGTTCCAGCTGCAGGCGGTCATCATACTCCTTGTGTTGCTCAGCATAGGTAGACGCATCCTGATCCAGGATAGACTGCAGGCGGGCCTCCAGACCGACCTTGGACTCCTGGATGGTAAATTCCTCTACCGTCATGCCCTCAGGTACCGGAAACTCCGGTAGATAGTTTTCACCCA
Source organism: Chromatiales bacterium (assembly GCA_028278145.1). Taxonomy (GTDB): domain Bacteria; phylum Pseudomonadota; class Gammaproteobacteria; order Chromatiales; family Chromatiaceae; genus JAAGZL01. The sequence continues at coordinate 23,653 of JANQEV010000114.1, forward strand.
GGGTTAGTTCCAGATTACAGCGCTTGGCAATCTCAACGCTGTTGGCCAGGGCCTCTGGCAGGTCGGAGAACAGCTCTGCCATCTCCTCCGGGCTGCGCAGATACTGCTGTGAGCTATAGTTCTTGGGACGGCGTGGGTCATCCAGGGTACGGCCATCATGGATACAGACCCGTACCTCATGGGCATCGAAATCATCTGGCTTGAGAAAGCGCACGTCATTGGTGGCCACAACAGGCACAGCAAGTTCCTGGGACAGATCTACACAGGCATGGAGACAATCCTCCTCATGAGCCCTGCCAGTACGGTTCACTTCCAGGTAGTAGCGGTCTCCAAACAGGGACTGCCATTGTCTCACCTGCTCTCTGGCCTGCTCCAGGTTACCGCTGACCAAGAGGCGTCCCACATCCCCATCACAGCCACCTGAGAGAGCAATCAGACCATCACAGCTGCCTGTAAGCCACTCACGATCCAGCATGGGAAGCCCAAGGTGCTGGCCTTCCTGATAACTACGTGAGATTAGCTGGGTTAAGTTGCGATATCCCTCGAAGGTCTGAACCAGCAGTAACAGCCTGCTGGGTTGATTCACATCCTGTTCATTATGCAGCCAACAATCGGCACCGATAATGGGTTTAACACCGCTGGCAACTGCCGCACGATAAAATTTGACCATGACAAACAGGTTGGACTGATCTGTCACAGCAACCGCTGGCATCCCGCTGTCACACACTGCCTGTATGAGGGGCTTTATGCGGACGACACCATCTACCAGTGAGAATTCAGAGTGGACGCGTAGATGGATAAAAGATGGTTCCATAGTGGATCCAATCATACCGAAAATGAAAGACCTATGCCTTCGAAACTAATGTTGGTTGACCAGGCAAACTGAAATCTGTGATTAGCCGCAAATGCACGCTAATAAACGCGAATAATTGTCGATAAAACATATAGTTGCAACCAGGCAATGATCAAGTCAACTTGGTTTTAGCCTAGCTGTACGGTACTTATAATTTCACCATCAATTGTAGCCACAGTGCATAAGGGATTGTTTTACAGATAATTAGTTTCAAACTCTGTGGTTAGTAATGCGTTTGGTATAAATGATTCCGAAATAGCAATAATTATTTGTCATAAATTTGCGTTTATTCCATCCTTAGGTCCGTAAACGGTGCATCCTTGCACCACTGCTCGCGTGCATTTGCGGCTAAAAAAAATCACATATTACTAAGCAAACGTTTAACCGGCCCAAATGAGCGTCGGTGTATCTGTGTCACCCCAAGATCCTGCAGAGCCTGCAGATGGGCCTTGGTTGGATAACCCTTATGTTTGGCCAGGCCATAGCCTGGATACTGCAGGTCGAGTTCCATCATCTCCCGGTCCCGCGCCACCTTGGCGATGATGGATGCAGCGCTAATCACCGGCTCACTACCGTCACCACCCACGATTGCTTCCGCGGTACATGCCAGTTCAGGACAGCGGTTCCCATCCACCAGGGCATGTTGTGGCGGAACAGACAGAGACTCCACTGCCCGTTGCATGGCCAGGAGTGAGGCTTGAAGGATATTGATCCGATCTATCTCCTCCACCTCTGCTCTACCCAGTGACCAGGCCAGTGCCCGCTCTCTGATTTCCAGATCCATGGCCTCACGCCTCTTTTCTGACAGTTTTTTAGAATCAGCTAGTCCTGCGATCGGCTGTTCTGGATCCAGTATCACTGCTGCAGCCACCACCGGTCCGGCCAGTGGCCCACGCCCCACCTCATCCACTCCCGCGACAAGCAGGACTGAATTTGCGCTACACATCAGTCAACCACCGCCTGTCTTGATCTGACAAGCTCCAGTACCGCATCTGCGGCCTGGCTGCTGGCATCCAGACGCAACTCCTGGTGCACCTTATATCCGACCTCACGTACGGTTCCGTTCCTCTCTTCAGTCTCCAGAACAGTTATCAAGGCCTCCGCAAGTACCTGTGGTTGAACAGCGTCCTGGAGCAGTTCAGGGGCAATCTCCTTGCCGGCAAGCATGTTTGCAAGAGAGATATATGGTGATTTGATCAGTTTAAAGGAGTTAAAAATCCAGTTGGTCAGCCAATGCAAGCGATATGCAATCACCATGGGGCGCTTTAACAACAGTGCCTCTAGTGTGGCTGTGCCGGATGCTACCAGTGCGGCATCTGATGACTGAAGTACATCCCTGGCATTTCCGTCCACCAGGGTGATAGGAAGATCTGGTGCAACCCGGAACAAGATCTCTTCAAACATACCCCTGATACGGCTGTTTACCAGTGGTACCGCAAATCGCATCTTGGGATCATTCTCCCAACAGAGTTTTGCCGCACGAATAAAATCTTCACTGAGTGAACTGACCTCGCTGCTCCTGCTACCAGGAAGCAGTGCAATTACCCTCCCCTCGGTATCCAGACCTAGACGCTCCCTGGCACCATTTTGGTCAGGTTCCATAGGTATATCATCGGCCAGGGGATGCCCGACATGGACTGCAGGCACACTATGCTTTTTCAAAAAATCCTTTTCGAAAGGAAACAGACTAAGGACCATATCCACCGATTGTCTGATTTTATTAACCCGGCCAGAACGCCAGGCCCAAACAGATGGGCAGACATAGTGCACGGTTGTTATCCCGGCCTGTTTGAGGTCTCTTTCCAGGGATAGATTAAAATCTGGACCATCAATACCAATAAACAGATCTGGAGGGTTGTTCAGGAAATGGTTACGCAAGCTGCGGCGTATAGATAGTACTTCTGGGAGATGAGAAACCACCTCCACCAGCCCCATTACCGATAACTTCTCCATGGGAAAGAGAGTGGTGCACCCAACTTCCTGCATGCGTGGCCCGGCGATCCCCTCAAACACCACATTTGGGACTCTGGCCTTCAATTCCCGCATCAATCCCGCACCGAGCATATCGCCGGAGACCTCATTGGCGACTATGCCTACTCTCAGGAGTCCATCATCAGCGGACAATACTTCTCTCGCTATTGCTAAGAAACTCAGCCATTAGTCCCACCTCCGGATACTCCTGCGCCAGTTCCTGAATTGCAGCAATTGCATCTTCAAGCTTCATCTTCTTTTTATAGATAATTTTATACGCGTTCTTGATCTGACTTATAGTTTCATCACTAAAGCCACGACGACGCAGTCCCTCGGAATTGATGCCGTAGGGTTTAGCTGGAGTACCATCGGTGAGCACATATGGTGGTACGTCCCGTTTCACCGTACTACCTAAACCGTTAAAGCTGTGTGCCCCAATATGGCAAAACTGATGTACACAACAGAAGCCACCAAGAATGGCCCAATCATCCACATGCACATGACCAGCCAATGATGCTGCATTTGCCAGAATGGTATTATTCCCCACCTGACAATCATGGGCCATATGGGCATAGGCCATAAGTAGATTATCACTGCCCAGACGTGTGGTCATAGCATCCTGAGTGGTGCCACGATTGATGGTGGTGAATTCACGTATGGTGTTTCGATCGCCAATCTCCAGGAAGGTCTCCTCCCCCGCATATTTCATGTCTTGCGGATCTTCCCCTAAAGATGCGAACTGAAATATTTTATTATCAACACCTATAGTTGTTGGGCCATTAATGACCACATGCGACCCAATTTCTGTTCCTCGCCCAATCTTTACATTTGGTCCAATAACGCTGAATGGGCCTATAGTTACGCCCTCATCTATTTCAGCTTTTGGATCAATAACAGCCCGTGAATCTATCACTCGTTTACATCCCTCGCCGTACACATAATTTCTGCTGTGGTGACCACCTTATCATCCACCGTAGCAACACAATCGAACATACCAATACCGCGTCGCATTTTTTTTAGCACTACCTCTATATGCAACTGATCACCAGGCTCAACCGGTTTTTTAAACCGGGCCTTTTCGATCCCAACAAATAGAATAATCGAGGTATCAGTCACTGTCTCTGGATTGGAAGCGCCTGTCAGTATTCCCGTTGCTTGAGCCATAGCCTCGACAATCATTACTCCAGGCATAACCGGTTTGATGGGGAAGTGTCCATTGAAGAATGGCTCGTTGTAAGTAACATTCTTCAAAGCCAGCAAACGTTGATCCTTCTCAAACTCCAGTACTCTGTCTATCAGCAGAAATGGGTAGCGATGAGGCAATATGCTCAACACCTTCTGTATGTCCATAGCTATCAAGCTGTTATCCTCCGCATTTCAGGATCATTCTCTTAATTCTTAAAGTTGTCTTATGCATCATCAATATCGTTGTCGGTCTGCGAGGCGAGCTTTTTCTCCAGCTCTTTCAATCTATGCATCATCTCATCCAGACGCCTGATGTGGGCTATGGTCTTGCGCCACTCCTTATTAGGTGCCGCCGGCAGATTACCACTGTAATAGCCCGGCTCTTTTAATGAGCGGGTTACCAGGGTATCTGCAGAGATGTGCACACTGTCCGCAAATTCCAGATGACCAACGACAACCACGCCACCGCCTATGGTTGAATTCTTACCAATACGGGTTGATCCTGCAATACCAGTACAGGCCGCGATAGCTGTGTTCTCACCTATCTCCACATTGTGGGCAATCTGAATCAGGTTATCCAGCTTCACACCATTAGCGATAACTGTGTCACGCAGGGCTCCACGGTCAATGGTGGTATTGGCACCAATTTCCACATCATTGCCAATTAGCACACTACCCAGCTGCGGGACCTTAACCCAGACTCCGTCATCATTAGCCAGACCAAAACCATCACTGCCAATCACAGCTCCAGGATGAATCAATACCCTTTCACCCAGAGTGATGTCATGGCACAGGGTAACATTTGCCATAAGCTTCGAATCTGCACCAATGGTAACGCCTGCTTCTACAACACATCCTGGACCAATATGCACGTTGGGCCCTATAGTGGCATCATCCTCTATCACCACATTTGGTCCAATCCAGGCAGTTACATCCACTACAGCACCATCTGCAACCCAAGCGGTCTCATGACGTCCAGTAAGAGGTTCAGGTTTTGGTTGCATATATGCGCTGATCTGCGCATAAGCAAGATGCGGGTTATCACATACCAGTGCATTGACTGGACAATCCTGAAGATTTTCCTCTCCAAGAATAACCGCTGTGGCAGATGTTGCCTTTAGATACTTTCTATATTTGCTATTAGTGAGAAAGCTGATGGAACCTTGGTCTGCATCCTGCAGGGTAGATACCTTACTGACCTCTGCAGAAGCGTCGCCATGAAGTTGCGCTCCTACCAACTCCGCCAGTTCATTCAGTCGAAATACCAAGCTGGCACCTCCAGCTCTATTTCTTACCTTTTTTCTTGAATTCTTGCGACAACTGCTCTAGTACCTTGTCAGAGATATCGATACTCTTGCTGGCATAGGCTACGCCAGCACTCATGATCATATCAATCTTCTCACGCTTACCGATACTAATAACCACCTCGGATATCTTACGCAACAGCTTGTTGATCTCTTCTGAACGACGTAAATTCAGATCTTCGCGAAATTCCGCACTTGAGTTATTCAGCTCACGCCTGCGACGACGGATATCCTGTTCGATGTTCTTGATTTCAGACGAACTCATGATAGACCGGTCTTTCCCTAGCTTCTCTTCCAGCTTCTTCAGTTTTTTGCGTTTGCTTAACAGGGCATTATTACGCTTCTTGAATTCTGCTTCCAAGGATTTCAGAATCGCAGCTGATTGTGGCAACTTTTTTACCACCCTTTCTGTATTCACATAAGCAATCTTCTGGGCTTGTGCGATACCAACACCAAATATGCCAAACAGGCATAAAGCCACAACCACTATTGCTGACTTTTTCAAAATGATTCTCCAGAAAAATTTAGAATGCAGTACCGAAGGAAAATTGGAAATTCTCGACATCGTCTTCACTCTCTTCATTCAACGGCAACGCAAAAACAAAACCTAGTGGCCCCATGGGGGACAACCATTTCAATGAGATACCAGTCGAGTAGCGAAATTCTCCAATATCTACACTGCCATCGGTATCGTAAACATTACCGAAATCAAAGAATGCCCCCATGCGCACTGTATCCGGCGCCAGTCCCAATGGCTCTGGAAACAGAACTTCTACATTACCCAAAAGCTTCATGTTTCCACCCAGCGGATCGTCATTGGTATCACGCGGTCCCAGGCTATAGTCTTTATAACCACGAATAGACTTAACACCGCCACTAAAGTAGTTCTTAAAGAACGGCAGTTCGTCAGTATCACCATAGCCTTCACCATAACCAATCTCTCCATTCAGAGACAGGGTAAGTGATTCTGAAATCGGGAAGAAGCGCTTATGAGAGTACTCCACCTTGTAATACTCTAGATCGCTCCCGGGCAGGGTGGCCTCACCGGACAGTCTCTGGAATCCACCTCGAGTGGCAAACAGGGCTGAGTCACGTGAGTCATGACTCCAACTTACACCAACTGAGTAGTCGGTAAAGTTGTTACCATTGTCTGTCTGAAATTTTAATACTTCAGCTGATGCACTATTTCCGGGCTCAAAATCAGTATCCACCACCTTGAGATCAAATCTGACACGATCAAACTCATTCAGTGGAATTCCGAAGTTCACCCCGCCACTGATAACGTCAGTTTTATATTCTGCGGTATCAACATCAGCAAAGTCTGTCTTTTTATACATCAGATCAAAACCACGGCTAATGCCGTCAACCGTGTAATAAGGGTTGGTGTATCCAAGCTGGTAGTGACGTTGAGAGCTACTATTGTTGAAACCAAATTTTATGCGTTTACCGGTGCCGAGAAAGTTGTCCTGAGAGACACTGGAATTAAACAGTATGCCATCAGACTTAGACCAGCCAATACCGGCCATGATGTTACCGGTCTGCTTCTCTTTTACCGTAACATTAACATCAACCTGGTCGGTAGAACCTGGTACTGCAGGAGTTTCAACTGTTACCGCATCAAAATACCCAAGACGACGCAATCTCTCCTTGGACATCTTGACCTGTTCAGATGAGAACCAGGCCGACTCCATCTGTCGCATCTCACGTCGCAACACCTCATCACGGGTATTGCTGTTACCGCGGAAGTTAACGCTTCTTACGTAGACTCGCTTACCAGGATCCACAAAAAAGGTAATTGTTACCTTGCGGGTTTTCTGATCAATCTCTGGGATGCTGTTTACGTTGGCAAAGGCATAACCGTTTTTACCCAGCAGACTATTGATACGCTCCGAACTATCCACCACATCTTTGCGAGAGAAAGTATCTCCACGGTTCAGGTGAATCAAGGGGAATATCTGTTCCTTGGGTACAGCCATTCTGCCGGCGAGCCTGATATCGCCTATGGTAAATACGTCACCCTCTGTAATATTGATGGTTATGTATATGTCATCCTTATCAGGGCTTATTGAGACCTGGGTTGAGTTGACCTTGAAATTGATATAACCACGATCCAGATAAAATGAGCGCAGCGTTTCCAGATCTGCTGCCAGCTTCTGACGCGAGTACTGATCATTCTTGGTTACCCTGGACAACATGTTGCCGGTACTCAGCTTGAACTCATCCAACAGGTCCTCCTCTTCAAAGGAGGTGTTACCGACAATGTTGATACGTTTAATCTTGGCCACGGCGCCTTCAGCGATTGTGATATCCACCGCCACACGGTTGCGTTCCAGTGGTGTCACTGTGGACTGCAGCTTTACACCATACTTGCCATTACTGAAATACTGGCGTCGCAGTTCACGTTCAATTTTGTCCAGGACGGAGTTATTGAAAACACGTCCTTCGGCCAGACCAATATCTTTCAACCCAGCAAGCAGTGCTTCGGTTTCCATGGCTTTGTTGCCGGTGATATTGATCTTCGCAATAGCAGGACGCTCACGCACGAATACGATCAATACATCGTCTTCACGCTCCAAACGCACATCCTTAAAAAAGCCGGTTCTGTATAGCTCGCGGATGATGGTGGAACTCTCCTCTGAGCGGATGCGTTCCCCTATTTTGACCGGAATGTGATTAAAGACAGTGCCTGCAGAGATTCGCTGTAATCCCTCAACCCTGATATCCCTGATCACAAATGCCTCTGCCATAACCACTGCAGGAAGCGAGAAGATGGCCATTATTAGAAGCGTGAAAAATTTTCTGTTTATTCGCGACATTTATTGTAACTTCTCGTTTTTTAAGGATTATTTCTTTTAGCCAGCACAAAACGGCCGGTCAACACAACCACCCTAAGCCTGATAGTATAATGTATCTTAACTTACTATCCTAGCAGCCTTGAAATATCAACATAAAAAGCCAATCCCATCAATAGTAATAGGGCCATTAATCCAACTTTTTGCCCCAGCAATTGTGCCTCTTCAGATGGAGGTGAGCCCTTGATGCCTTCAACCAGAAAGAACAGCAGATGACCACCATCCAGCACCGGAATTGGCAATAGGTTCAATACTCCCAGGCTGATGCTGACAATAGCAAGAAATTTCAGAAAATAGATTGCTCCGATACTGGCTGTCTTGCCAGCGGTCTGAGCTATGGAAATAGGACCACCCAGGTTATCTATCGAGGCCTTGCCGGTAATCATTCTCCCCAGCATACGCAACATGAATACTGACATATCCCAGGTTTTGGCTATGGATGCCCCTATGGCTTTGAAAGGCCCCAGTTTCACCTCAGCCCTGTATTCATCAAACATGCCTTCCGGAACATACACCCCTGCCCCGATACGACCTATGACCTGATCCCCCTGTTTACGATTGCCAATCTGTAACTGCAGGGTCATTACCTGAGCATCCCGCTCCAAGGTAATCTCGGCTGTCTGGTCCGGATGCTTACGCACATACTCCACAAAGCCAGTCCAGTCTGATACAGGTGCGCCGGCTATAGTCAACACGCGGTCACCACTCTTAACACCGGATCTCTGCGCGGCTTCACCAGGGACCAGTTCACCCACAACGGCAGGGAGAGTTGGTCGTCGCACCCTCAAACCAACACTGCCAATAAAGTCGCCATCCTCCATAACCTTGGCAAGTTGCACTGTAGGTAGATGACGTTGGATCTCATATCCATTGGCATCACGCACTTTTATGCTCACATCTCCATTCCCAGCCGATTCTGAAAGCAGGGTGTAAACCACTGACTCCCAGGTTCCGGTATCCCGCCCGGCAACACTCAGAACCTCGTCCTCAACCTGAAATCCAGCCTGAGCAGCAATAGAGGTTGGGGTTACCTCACCTATTACCGGTTTGGTGCCAACATCTCCGCTGACAAATACCAACCAGTAGGCAAATATGGCAAACAGAAAATTGAATAGAGGTCCTGCGGCCACAACCGCAGTACGTACCGGTAACGACTGTCTGTTGAAGGATCTGGCCAGTTCTTCCTCAACAACCTCTCCCTCCCTTTCATCCAGCATCTTTACATAGCCACCCAGAGGGATGGCTGCCACTACATACTCAGTAGCATCAACCTTTCCGGTTCTACTCCACAAGGCAGGTCCAAAGCCGATGGAGAAACGTAGTACCTTGACCCCGAGCTTGCGCGCTACCCAGAAGTGTCCAAACTCATGCACCGTAATCAGGATACCCAGAGCTACAATGAAGGAGACGATGGTAAAAAGCAGAGAATTCATGATTTAGAGACACCTGACTCCTGGTTTTTGTTCACTATTAATTCCTCAGCCATTGATCTTGCCTGCCGATCAATTTCCAGGACACCTTCCAAATCCAAGACCTCTGCTACAGGTATCCGGTCCATAACCGCAGCAATGATTTCAGGGATAGCAGTAAAGGCAATCCTGGAATTCAAAAAGGCCTCCACAGCTACTTCGTTTGCTGCATTTAACACCGCTGGCGAACTGCCACCATCACGTATTGCCCTGTAGGCCAGGGCCAGACATGGAAACCTGGCCTCATCTGGTGGTTCGAAATCCAGTCTGGCCACAGAAAACAGATCCAGTCCCTCCACTCCAGACTCAATCCTATCCGGCCAGGCCAGGGCATGGGCAATAGGGGTACGCATGTCCGGATTTCCCATCTGGGCCAGTGTGGAACCATCTGCATACTCAACCAGGGAATGGATTACGCTCTGCGGATGCAGTACAACCTGCACCTGATCAGGGCTGGCATTGAACAGCAGACAGGCCTCAATAACCTCCAGCCCCTTATTCATCATAGTGGCTGAATCCACAGATATCTTGCGGCCCATATCCCAGTTGGGATGGGCACAGGCCTGTTCAGGAGAAACCCCAGCCAACTCTTCCATTGGCATAGTTCGAAATGGCCCGCCTGAGGCTGTAAGCAGAATGCGTTTTACCCCGACCTGGTTCAGGCCCTGCTCAAATCTGGCAGGCATACATTGAAACACCGCATTGTGTTCACTATCGATGGGTAGAATCTGTGCTGAATTGCGCCTCGCCTCCTCCAGAAACAGAGTACCTGATATCACCAGGGCCTCTTTGTTTGCTAACAGCAGACGTTTTCCTGACCGCACCGCTGCCAATGCCGGCAATAACCCTGCAGCACCTACTATTGCAGCCATTACATATTCAATCTCAGGTAGCTGTGCTACAAACTCCAGTGCCTGTTTCCCTGCCAGGAGTTGGGTTGCGGGAGATCTCTCGCTAAGACCTGTTTGAATGGTACTGGCTGCCTCCTGGTCCGCCAGTACGGCATATACGGGTTGAAACTCAGCACACTGTTCCAGCAGCTCTTGTGCATTTCCGTTGGCTGTAAGCGCAATTACCTTATAGCGGTTGGTATGCCTACGCAGCACATCCAGCGTACTCTTCCCAATCGATCCTGTAGAACCAAGTATTGTTACGCCAATCACTACTAAAGCCCTGATGTGACCTGCAGACCGACCACAAAAACCGGGGCCGCTGCGGTAAGACTATCAATACGGTCCAGTACGCCACCGTGTCCCGGCAACAGACTCCCACTATCTTTCATAGCCATGCGGCGTTTTAGCAGGCTCTCAAACAAATCACCTACAACTGAGATCAATACCGTTACCACACAAACCGGCACCAGCCATAAAGTACCCGGATCATCACTACGGTACCAAGCCAACAATAGTCCGCAAATGAAAGCACCAGCCACTGCGCCGTATACTCCCTCCCAACTCTTTCCCGGGCTGATTACCGGTGCCAGCTTCCTGCTGCCCCAGCGACTGCCGGCAAAATAAGCGCCACTATCAGCCACCCAGATCAATACCATCAGAAACAGAACAATAAATGGGCCATCATCACCAGAACGGTGCAGCACCACCAAAGCAACCCACAGAGGAACCAGTACGATTAACCCCATAACTGCACGCATCATGTCTGGCCCTGGTTTAGCCAGTTCAATCTTGGTGTACCTGGTAAGAATATAGGCTATGACAAACCACCAGACCGCTGAGAGATAAAACAACCAGTCTGTAAACCACGGATGATCCAACAGCAGATAGCTGGCCCAAAGCACTGCGGCTAAAACCAGGATAAATAAAACCCGGGAAAAGTTATTCAAGAAACCGGAAAGAGTTGCCCATTCCCAACCAGCCAGAAGTGCAATCAAGGCAAAACAGAGAGCCAGATAGCTGGTAGGTAGAAACAGAACTGCGGCAATTACACTGGGAATCAGGATGCTGGCTGTTAGAACACGCTTTAGCAGTGTACTTGCACCCATTGCTTAACCTGCAGTTTCTGTACTGGATACTACCTGCTCACCAACCAGTCCAAAGCGTCTCTGCCTGGTGGCATATGCAGCTAGCGCTGCATCAAATTCTGCTACGTCAAAGGCAGGCCATAGTACATCAGTAAAATAGAGTTCTGCATAGGCGGATTGCCACAACAGGAAATTGCTTAGACGTTTCTCTCCACCAGTACGTATGAACAGATCCGGATCAGCCAGATCGGAGAAGGACAACCTGGCAGCAAGATGTTCCTCAGTAATAGCATCTGGTTGCACTGATCCTTCCTGTACCTCCAGCGCCAGCTTACGCACGGCCTGAGTAATATCCCAACGCCCACCATAGTTGGCAGCAACCTGTACCACCAATCCAGTATTGGCCGCTGTATCTTCCTCTGCCTTTGCCATACTTTTCTGCAGATCGGTAGAAAAACGTGATCGATCGCCAATAATTCTAAGCCGTACATTATTACGCTGTAAGCGTTTGATTTCCTGTTTTAGTGCCAACAAAAACAGATCCATCAAAAGTCCCACCTCTTCCCTGGGACGTCTCCAGTTTTCGCTACTGAAGGCAAAAACGGTAAGTATTTTTACACCTGACTTGGCCGCACACTCAACTACCTTACGTAGTGCCTTTACCCCTTCCTTATGCCCCACATGACGCTTGTGTCCGTGTTGCTGCGCCCAACGGCCATTTCCATCCATAACAATCGCCACATGGTTCGGCACTTTCACCATGTTTGCAGATGTATCGATTTCAGTCCCTTTTTTTCTCACGATGATACCGTAATCAGACTTCCATCAGATCAGCTTCTTTCTTCTCCAACAGCGCATCAATCTCCTTGATATGCTTGTCAGTAAGCTTCTGCACCTGTTCCTCACCACGTCTTTCGTCATCCTCAGACGCCAGTTTCTCTTTAACCAGGTCCTTGAGGTTGTGGTTTGCATCTCGGCGAATATTACGTACGGCGATGCGGGCATTTTCTGCCTCCTGACGTACAATCCTGATCATATCCTTGCGTCTCTCCTCGGTAAGCGGAGGCAGCGGTACGCGGATTACGTTTCCAGCTGTATTTGGATTCAGGCCAAGATCTGAGTTCATGATCGCCTTTTCTACCGGAGCAACCATGTTCTGTTCCCATGGGGTGATGGTCAGGGTACGTGCATCTTCAACGTTGATGTTTGATACCTGACTCAGGGGCACATCTGAGCCGTAGTAAGAGACCACGATGTGATCCAGGAGGCTGGGATGGGCACGTCCAGTACGTAGCTTGGCCAGTTCGTGCACCAGCGACTCCACACTCTTACCCATTCGTTCGTCTGCATCTTTCTGGATATCGTCGATCATTTCATCCTCCACTCTCTAGCAGGGATCCAATCTCTTCTCCCTGCATCAGGCGCATCATTGCACCCTTATTGTTTATATTCATAACCTGTAGCGGCATACCGTGATCACGACACAGCATGATAGCAGTGGCATCCATCACCTTGAGGCCTTCCTGGATAGCACGATCGTAACTGAGGCGTGGATAGAATTCAGCATTTGGATCGGTGACCGGGTCAGATGAATAGACCCCATCCACCTTGGTAGCCTTTATCAGCAGCTGGGCACCGATCTCAATGGCACGCAAGCTGGCCGCTGTATCAGTGGTAAAGAAGGGACTGCCGGTTCCGGCACTGAAAATCACCACCTCTCCCTGTTCCAGGTGAGTTATCGCCTGATCCCGCAGATACGGGTCACATACCTGTTCAATGGCCAAGGCTGACATAACCCTGGAGTTCACTCCGGCCTTTTGCAGGGCATCTTTCATGGCCAGACCATTCATTACCGTAGCCAGCATGCCCATATGATCCGCTGTTACCCGGTCGATCCCACCCTGGGCCAGACCTGCACCACGAAAGATATTACCACCGCCGATAACCAGAGCGATCTGGGCACCAGCCTGGGACAGATCCCTTATCTCTCCGGCAACCCTGGCAATGACTTCAGGATCAATTCCAAAGTCACCACTACCCATCAGTGCCTCACCGCTGAGTTTGAGTAATATACGTTTGCAGATCAATTCAGGCATCGCACCACCAGGTAAATATTAATGTTATGCAACCACGACCCAAGCAAACTGGGGTACTACATGCTAACCGAAAGGGTCAGCACTGCCGGCCTCTCAATAAGAGAGACCGGCAACAAAAGAGTTAGCCCTTAACCTGGGCCATTACCTCTTCGGCAAAGTTTTCCTGCTTCTTCTCGATGCCTTCACCAACTTCAAATCTCTTAAATGAAGCAACAGTAGCTCCGGCGCCTGCCAGAAGTTTTTCCACTGTGGTATCCGGATCCTTAACGAAGTTCTGACCCAGCAGGGTGATCTCAGACAGATACTTACGTACCCGGCCCTCTACGATCTTATCTACGATATTTTCTGGCTTGCCGCTCTCCAGGGCCTGAGCCTTGAAGATGTCACGTTCTTTCGCCAACATTTCAGCAGGCACGTCAGCTTCACTGACACAGACTGGATTAGAGGCTGCCACATGCATGGCCAAATCCTTACCTAAAGCCTCATCACCGCCGTTCAGTTCCACTATCACACCGATGCGTACACCATGCTGATAGCTGGTCAGTATTCCATCCTCAGTCTGGAAGCGCTGAAAACGACGCACGTTCATGTTCTCGCCAATCTTGGCCACCAACGCCTCACGCGCAGTATTGACAGTGGTCTCTTCACCACTGTGTAGCGGGGTATCCATCAGAGTCTCAACGTCAGCGGCGTCTGAGTTCAGAACACAGTCTGCAACAGCATTCACAAAAGAGGTGAAGTTCTCATCCTTCGCTACGAAGTCGGTCTCACAGTTTACTTCCACCATCACTGCACGCTTTTTATCATCGCTGTACTTGATGGCAACCACTCCGTCAGCTGCGGTACGCCCGGCTTTCTTGGCTGCAGTGGCCTGGCCGGATTTGCGCATCATCTCGATCGCAGCTTCAATATCACCACCGGTCTCCACCAGTGCTTTCTTGCATTCCATCATGCCGGAACCGGTACGCTCACGCAGTTCCTTTACCAAAGAGGCTGTAATGGCCATGGTATTAAATCCTCATTCTATCAAAGGGTGTATATGGATAACCCTGAGCAACAATTGTGCATGCTGCCAGGGCTATATCCGTCTTCAGTGTCAGCGAGCAGATAATAATCTGCCATCCAGCTATAACTAGGCGTCCTTCTCTTCGGATGCCTCTTCTGCTGCTGGCTCTTCTGCTACTGGTTCTTCAGCCGCCTTGGCTTTCTTGGCCTTTTTTGGCTTTTCTGCCTCGTCATCATCTATGCCGATATGTGCAGCACTGGCACGTCCTTCAAGAACCGCAGCGGAAACACCCTGGACATAGAGCTGTACGGCTCGAATAGCGTCATCATTACCAGGGATCACATAGTCGATGTTCATCGGGTCATTGTTGGTATCAACCACACCAATCACTGGAATACCAAGCTTCTTGGCTTCACTGACTGCGATCTTTTCATGACCGGTATCAACTACGAACAGCGCATCCGGCAGGCCTTTCATATCCTTGATACCGCCCAGACTGCGATCCAGTTTGGTCATCTCGCGTTCCAGGACCAATGCCTCTTTCTTGTTGAAGCGCTGTTCCACGCTACCGTCTTTGAACATCTCTTCGAGATCTTTCAGACGCTTGATGGACTGCTTGATGGTCTTGAAGTTGGTCAGCATGCCACCCAACCAGCGATGGTTTACATAGGGCATACCACAACGCTCTGCCTCTTCCTGGACTGTATCACGGGCAGCACGCTTGGTACCGACAAACAGGATCTTGCCACCGTTGGCACTCAGGGTACCAAGGAAATTCATGGCATCGTTGAACATAGGAAGGGTCTGCTCAAGATTGATAATATGAATCTTGTTACGCTGACCAAAAATATAGGAACCCATCTTGGGATTCCAGTAACGGGTCTGATGCCCGAAATGCACGCCAGCCTCTAGCATCTGGCGCATGGATACTGCACTCATAAGTGTACTCCGAATTGTATAGGGTTAGTCCTCCATGTACCCCGATCGACGACCAGATATAACTCCAGTATTGCCCCTGCCAATGACAGATCTAAACCGTTGTTTGAGTTAAAACCGGCACCCCGGCAACCGTGACGGTACATGTGTGTAATAATTCTGGAACAGCAATTGCCATTCCAGGGCGCGTTTTATACCATACGCCGCTGGTTATAACAATCATCAAAGTAGTCCAACACATTGGTTTTTACCTGATTTTTCCACCCAAGAGACCACTACATGAGCATCCTGATAAAAACTCCTGAAGAGATCGAAAAGATGCGAACTGCCGGTCGTCTTGCAGCTGAAGTGCTGGAAATGGTGGAATCCCATGTAGCTGCAGGGGTTACTACAGATGAACTGGACCGTATCTGCCATGACTATATCGTTAATCAGCAGAAGGCAATCCCAGCCCCGTTGAACTACCGGGGATTCCCCAAATCCATCTGCACCTCGGTCAATCACCAGGTATGTCATGGCATTCCTGGAAACAAACGCCTGAAAAAGGGTGATATCGTCAATGTTGATATAACCGTGATCAAAGATGGCTTCCATGGTGACACCAGCAAGATGTTCATGATCGGAGAACCATCCATCCTGGCCCGGCGTTTGGTCAAAATCACCGGTGAGGCCTTACAGCTAGGTATTGAGCAGGTGAAACCAGGAGCCCATCTCAACGACATAGGCAAGGCAATCCAGAAATTTGTGGAATCCCACAACTATTCTGTAGTCAGAGAGTACTGTGGACACGGTATTGGACGTGAATTCCATGAAGAGCCACAGGTACTGCATTACGCTACAACGAATCCAGGGCCAATACTGCAACCAGGTATGGTCTTTACCATTGAACCCATGGTAAATGCCGGCAAACGTATGGTGAAACTGCTACCGGATGGCTGGACAGTGGTAACCAAGGACCGCAGCCTCTCCGCCCAGTGGGAACACACAATACTGGTTACCGAAGATGGGCACGAAATCCTAACCCTGCGCCAGGAAGAACAGGATCAATAGGAATTACATTCCTACATTACGGCTAAGCAAGGGAACCTCTGATCAATTCGCTGATGAGCCGAGTTTGTGCTCAAATGGCGATGATCGCAAGGCGTGGTGCGCAGGCCGCATGCCATA
>JANQEV010000073.1 GCA_028278145.1 Chromatiales bacterium
GTAGTCGCAGAAGAGAGCGTAGTCGCAGAAGAGAGCGTAGTCGCAGAAGAGAGCGTAGTCGCAGAAGAGAGCGTAGTCGCAGAAGAGAGCGTAGCTGCAGAAGGGACCGTAGCCGCAGAAGAGACCGTAGCCGCAGAAGAGAGTGCAGTTCCACAAGAGATAATTGCACCAGCTAAAATTGTAGCTCCAGCGGCCACCAAAGCCCCTTTAGAAGCGATAGCTACACCTAAAGCAGCCGATGTAGAGACTGTTGCCACCGAAGAGAAGGCATCAGAGGCAGAGTCCGTAGAGAACAAAGAGACCCTGGCTAGCGAAGTTAGAGTGGTTCCAGCAACGCCTGCCTACACTCCTGATCCAAAACTGTTTAAGGCGGCAATTAATCAGTTACTACCCAAAGATAATCGTTCCTATACCAGGCTAGAAGATGGGGAAACCATCTATGGTAAACGTCTGATCCTAAGGATGTATGAAGGGAATGATTACGCTCCTATATGGAGTCCAATCTCAATTCTGTCACTCTCAGATGCGCTATCAGGCTTGGCAGTAGATGGGTTGAATCCGGATGAATACAGGTTCGCTGAGATTGAGCCGTATTTGATGGATCCTTCCTACAGTGCCCAGTCTCCAGAAGAGGCAGCAAGAGTCGATATCCTGCTTACAGAGGCATATCTGCGTGCCATGTATAACCTGGATCACGGCAAGGTGGATCCTGAGCTTCTGGATGCAGATCATAATTATGTCCGGAAACGTGATAACGATAAGCGATCATCTCAATATCTCGCTTGGGTGCAGAATGGGCGTATTGATGAAGCATTCGATTGGGTAAGACCCAAGAGTGAGAGTTATGGATTGCTTAAATCTGCCTTGGCCCGCTATCAGAAGATTATGGCGGCAGGCGGCTGGCCCATGATACCAGGCGGCAAGGTCATAAAATTAGGGACAACTGATAGCCGGGTTTCACTTATCAGGAGTCGTCTGGCGATGACCGGTGATCTGGCCTATGCAGAAGGCCCGGATGTGGTCGACGATGAGTTGGAACAGGGCATCCGTAATTTTCAGGAACGTCATTTCCTAAAGGTTGATGCTGTAGTAGGTCCAGGCACCCTGGCGCAAATGAATGTGCCTGTTGAACAGCGTATAGATCAGATTCGTGCCAACATAGAGCGTCAGCGCTGGTATTTTCCCAAGGATATTGAAGAGTACCTGGTTGTAGATGTAGCAGGTTTTCATATCTACTGGATGAAGAATCATGAAGTGTTCTGGCAGGAACAGGTTCAGGTGGGTAAAAGGTTTACCTCTACACCCATATTCAGGGACCAGATCGAGCATATCGATTTTAACCCGACCTGGTCAGTTCCACCTGGTATAAACAAGCGCACTATCCTGCCTAGCTTAAAGATAGACTCAGCATACCTGGACAAGAAGGGCTATCAGCTGTTGGATCATACCGGAAGGGAAATCGATCCGTATGATATCGACTGGGATGACGTGGAAGAGATGCCGTTTACCGTGCGTCAGCCACCAGGTTGGGGCAATGCCCTGGGTAAGGTGAAGTTCATGTTTCCCAACAAGCACTCGGTTTTTTTGCACGATACCAATCACAGGGAAATGTTTGCCAGGCAACAGCGGACCACCAGTTCAGGTTGTATTCGTCTCAAGAATCCGTTCGTGTTTGCCGAACTCCTGCTGGAACGTCAGGAGGGGTGGGATAGAGAGCGCATTGATGACATAGTGGCCACAAACAGGACTACCCGCGTTGATCTGGAAAAGCCGCTACCTATACTTATCCAGTACGCTACTGTATCGGTAAGTGAAAACCAGGTTTGGTTCAGAAACGATATTTACCGACGTGACACCAGATTGTTGGCGGCTATTGATAGGCCATTTCAATTACACCTTCCTGATTTGTCAAAAAGCACACAGGAGCGTCTGCGGGCAGATGTAAAGTCAGCTAGCGCCAGTGCTGCGAAATTTCTGCCACCAGATCCTGAGATCATCGGTGAGCCGTATGGGGATAGATGGCAGACGAATACAGCCAATCAATTGTTCGATATAGATGAGGGTATTTTCTAGTCGGATATAGGCAAAGCAGGCCGTAGTTTTATTGCGTTACATATGCCATGTGTCTATTCAGACATGACCTATGGGCATGAATCATTGATTAAAATCCTCACCTGGGGATAGAGCTATTTGTCAATAATAGAATATAAGCGGATATTTCAGTAGCTGCTTGGTGCTTGCAGTTGCCCATATGGTGTGCTTGTATTGTATATGTTGGAATTAAGGTTCAGGGTAAGGGCAGAGTTGGTAGTTAGGTTTATCCAGGTTATACCAAAAGGTGATGCAGTGAACTTTTCCCCCTCTTATGGTGTGGCCGGTCGAACTAGCTGAAGGCATATCCACATCCCTATCACAATTCCAGTTCAGTGTGCTTGTAGTACTTCTTTAAATTTTTCGGGTGCTAATCAGGACCGGTGTTCTCTGTTGGAGTAATGCAGTCAGTAAGGATTAGCAAAGGTGAAGTTTTGTAATAAGGAGGAAACCATGCGATCCACGAAGATGATTGTTGTAACGTTTTGTATCGCCGTGATCTATTCTTTTTCCGCGAGCGCGGGAGAGATGAAAGATACACGACAGCTAATCAAGCTCCCCAAGAACATCGAGAGCAAAATGCTAGTCAACATGCGCGACCATATTTCAGCCCTGGACGATATTATCGCTGCAGTACATGCTGATGAATATGACAAGGCAGCAGATATCGCAGAGTCTCGTTTGGGCTGGAGTTCCCTGATCCGACGTGGCGATCAGGAGGTAACCAAGCACTGGGCTGCTCCAATGCAAAAAATGGCTGATGCCATGTACCGTGCTTCCAGCAACTTCGTGATTGTTGCGCAGGATGCCTCGGTGGAAGAGACCAAAGAGAGCTATAAAAAGGTCTTAGGATCCATTCAGAAAATCACCATGGCCTGCCGTGGTTGTCACGAAATATTTCGAGTACGTTAGCATTTAAGGAGCCTCTGATTAATTCCATGATGGTCGAGACGCTGCCTTTGCGTCTTGAGATGCAAGGCGGCTTGTGCAGCTAATGACCTTAGTCCTTAGCAAGCAAGCCAACACAGCAGATCTGGAGCAAAGGCGTGTCCCGTAAGGGTTTGCGCCAAATGGCGCGCTCGCTGTGTTGTGGCGCTTGCCGTATAGCTATGGCATGCGGCCTGCGCCCCACGCCTTGCGATCATCGCCATTTG
>JANQEV010000125.1 GCA_028278145.1 Chromatiales bacterium
AGTTCATCCTTTTCCTGCCGTCGCTGATCCATCTGCTGCTGGAGTATGGCAACCTGGGTATTCAGTTCCGACTTTCTGGCCTCATACAGGGCGAACTGATCCTGAACTATCCGTTTATGGTCCTTATTCATCTCAGCATTAAACACCAGCGGTTGCTCTTCCGTTTCTGCCTTCAGTCGAGTGATTTCACCAATCAGGCTGTAATACCTGGCTTTGAGTTCTCCAAAACTGGAGGAGTGACCGGTGTCATCGATCCGCATCACCACCTGCCCCACCTTCACAAACTGCCCTTCGGTAACCAGCACCTGCTTGAGAATACCGCCTTCCAGATTCTGTATCACCTGCACCCGAGACGAGGGTATAACCTTGCCATCAGCATGGGTCACCTCATCCACTACGGCATACCAGGCCCAAGCCCCGGCCACCACAAAAAACAGCAGGATAAGTATCAGCATGGTCTTGGAATGGGGACTTGGACCCTGCACCGCAGCAGCATCTACTTCGGCGGCGTAATCAGCATCTGACCATGATTTTTTAGAAAAAAAACTCACTTGGATTTTGCCTCCCTGGCAGCCTGATCACGGGTTGCAGCTTGCGCCATATTCAATACATCATCCCTTGATTCATCCTTTATGATCTTGCCGTTACCCATGATTACCACCCTATTAACCAGTGATAATAGGGTTGGTCGGTGGGTGATTAGAATCATGGTCTTATCTGCCAGAACTGTACTCAAACGATGCATGAACTGCTTCTCTGCCTGCATATCCATCATGCTGGTGGGCTCATCCAAGATAAGAATTTTCGGGTTAGAGATCAGCGCACGCGCCAATCCTATGGCCTGGCGTTGCCCACCTGACAGGGTCTGGCCACGCTCCCCAACCAGCCAGTCATAGCCTTGGGGATGCTGTGATACAAATTCATGTACTCCTGCAAGCTTTGCTGCTTCCAGGATCATGGCATCGTCAGCAAATGGGGCGCCCATAGCGATGTTGTCCCGCACACTGCCTTGAAACAGTATTACCTCCTGCATTACCACTCCTATATGGGAACGGACATCTGAGGGGTCGATCTGGCGCAAGTCGGTATTATCCAGCAACACCGAACCTTCAGTGGGCTCATACAAACCGGCAATAAGGCGTGAGATGGTGGTCTTGCCTGAACCCACAGGGCCGATGAAACCAACTTTCTCACCTGGTCTGATATGAAACGAGACATCATCAATAGCAGCCACCTCAAAACCAGGATAAGAGAAACTAACCTGGTTAAACTTGATATCACCTGCCACATCAGGGCGGCTGAGAAACATCTTGTTAGAGTCCCGCTCCACCGGAAGGTGCATAATGTCATTCAATGATTCCAGGGCCACCATGGCCTGATTGTAACGACTCAGCAGCACTGCCACCTGCCCCAGCGGCGCCATGGCCCGGCCTGAGATAATGGTACAGGCGATAAGGCCGCCAATAGTCATCTCACCCTGCATAATCTGATACACGCCGAGCAGAATCACACCCACTGTTACCATCTGCATAGCGGTCTGAGAAAAATGGATGCCGGTACCGGAAATCAGTCTAGCACCCAGGCTAGTCTTAGCTGAGCGCCCCACAAACCTCTCCCAATCACCCTGCATCCGACTCTCAGCACCCAGGGACTTAACCGTCTCCAGAGAACCTATGGTCTCCAGGATCACCCCATGCTTTTGTGATTTCTGATCGATCTCCTTGGTGATGGCACGCCGCAGCGGC
The DNA here is from genome assembly GCA_028278145.1 of Chromatiales bacterium. Classification (GTDB taxonomy): domain Bacteria; phylum Pseudomonadota; class Gammaproteobacteria; order Chromatiales; family Chromatiaceae; genus JAAGZL01. Next base: position 1,746 of record JANQEV010000125.1, read on the forward strand.
CACTGCAGAAAGATGCCTGTAGCCAACACCAGTGGTACCGCAACTGCCGGTGCCAACACCACCGGCCCACCAATCATGTAAATAATTGCCAGGAACAGAAGGACGAAGGGGAAATCCACCATCGCCACCATCACGGCAGAACTGAAGAACTCTCGCAGCGACTCGAATTCACGCAGGCGATTGGCAAAGGCGCCGGAGGATTCCGGCCTTGCGTGCAGCTTGATATTCAAAACCTGTTCGAAAATCCTGCTGGAGAGCAGTACATCGATCCGCTTGCCAGTGTTATCCACAAAATAGGCCCGCAGCGTCTTTAGAATAAAATCGAACAATATGACGATGGATACCCCAATCGCCAGGACCCACAGGGTCTCTTCCGCATGATTAGGGACCACACGGTCATATACGTTCATCACAAACAGAGGGCTGGCCAGGGCGAATAGATTGATCAACACCGCAGCCAACAGAACCTGGGAATAGGTGGGCCAGAACTTTACCAGGGTACCCCAAAACCAACTTCCAGCAGACTTTACCTCATCCCCTTCCACCCGATGTTTTAAGCCATAGTCAGGCTTTACGAATATGGCATACCCCTCGTATAGCTGCTCTACAGTCTCAAGCGGCGTCACATCCACCCCGCCACCAGAGTGGGGAAACATTACCTCTGCCATAGCGACGCCATTTTCTTTAAAGCGTCGCAACAGCACACACACATCACGTTCTTTCAATAGCAGAACTACCGGCAAAACCATATCTGGGATTTTTTTCAACCTACGTTTATTCACCCGCGCAGAAAGACCAGCACGTGCAGCAGCCCGCACAAACAAGCCAGGGGTCAGTCTGTTATTTTCAAGGGGGAGACCTGATCTCAATGCATTAACAGAGTATGGACGGCCATAGTGCTTAGTGAGGGCAACCAGCGCACCCAACAGAGGATCTGCCGCTTCATTATCAACATCTGTTACCGAAAACGACCAGGAGGCCATCTCTACAGGGTCATCTGTTACGGTGTCTGTTGCTGGTTTATCGGACATCAAGATCCTCTGGTCTCATAATTTCACTAGCATACCGGGGCGCCATTGCTGTTTACACCTGGAAACAAAGACAGCAAGAGCAAAGTAGTACACTCAGGTAACCATCAGTTATAGCTTCATTTTAGGCATACCCTTCCTATTGCGCCTAGGAAGATTATGTCACTGATATCCAATATTCTCCATGCAAGAGAGATAACCCCAGTACTATCTCTGCATAAGAACAGCAGGCCCAGTAAGAACCTTCTTTATCAGACTGGCCTGGCGATTGGTGTCAGTCTTGGCAAAAACTGCCTTCAGCTGTGCACGTACCGTGTGCAAGGTTACATTTCGTGCCTCAGATATCTCAGCCAGAGTCTCACCCTGAACCATCCTAAGTAATAGTTCAGCCTCTGATTGAGTCAGACCATAAACAGACTTGAGTGTTTCTTCAGATATATTGAAAAAACCACCCCCACTATCCATAAATATTGCAACCCCATGGCCTGCACTCTGTTTACCCACAGACACCACCAACATGGTCAAAACCTGACCATCTTCCCCGGTTATCCTGAAGGTATAGTTCTCATCCCCGCTGTTTTCCGATTCCTGGGAGATTTGATGCACCAGACGATGTAAAGCAGAATTTTCATCTGGGTCTACTGCGCAACAACGTTTGTCTTTCGAAATATATACCCCACTTCCATTCATACAGGTCTTTTTTGCTGCCGAGTTCATAAATAGAACCCGCGACTCCATATCGGTAAACATTATTCCAAACGGAAGGGTATCCAGGGTATGCAGGGCCGTTTGTTCATAAGAGGACTTATTGGTCTCCACACTGCACGAAGTACCAATTTTGTTTCTTTGAAACCTGGTTAGAGCTGAAAAAATGCTGTGTTTCAGCTTCGCTGGAGAGCATTCCTTACTAGAGATTACCTCTTCAACACCCCACTTCAACAATGCCAGGGCAAAATCCTCATCATAATTATCCAGGATCACAACCAATGGTCTCTGGTTCGCTACACCATCAGGCAGCCTCAGGCGCTCCAGCCAATCCCAGCCACTTCCAACCATAAACAGAAGCAACACGTCAGACTGCCTAAGTCCTGCTTCAGACACCTCCTGGAACTTACCATCCTGCTGTAGAATATGAGGGATAAACGAGATACCTGAGTTTTCTATAGACATGCAAGCTTCACCCTCCTGCATTTTACCGCCAACACAGAGGACCCGAATAGCTCTATTATCTTTACCAGTTTGCATTTGACTTCTTCATCTAAAACTGAGCAGGGTAACAGGATGATACAGGGTTAATGTCGTCACAATCTGCACATCTCATCTCCCTATATCGTCCGGAGGATTAAGATTCTTGAGGCCACACACATATATAATGAATCATTACCCGATCATAATAGCTCTGCATAATAAAAAGCCCCTTCTACCAGATCGGTTAGAAGGGGCATAACAATGCCATTCTGAACAACAGATATAATTTACTGGCTGTTTGCCGTCATCTCTAAAGGAGTGCTTACACCCAATAACTGACGTAATTTGCCAGTGGTTGCAGTTAGCAGATACCTAGCATACAGGGCTGAGTGTTGCACTGAAACATACTTAACCTTGGATGAAAACAGCTCATTTTCAGAATCTAATACATCCAGGAGATCACGCTGGCCAATCTTAAACTCTTCCTTGTATGTCTCTGCAACCTCTTTGTTGGATTTTACCTGGGCTGTGCGTGATCTGACTTCATCATCCTTTCGCTTCATATCACTCCAGGCACGACGCACTTCCTGTTCAATATCTCTTTTTGCAAGTGCCAACTTTGACATACTTTCACTATGACGGGCAGCAGCAGCTTTCTCTCTGGCGCTATCAGCACCGCCACGATACAAATTCCATTGCATCCTCAGCATAGCTGTCCAATCAGTATCGGTACCGTAGGTACCATCAATATTATCGTTATGGGTACCACCCAACTCAAAGAAGAAATTTGGGTATTTCCCAGACTTCGCCACCTTAATCAAAGCTTTTGAAGCATCCAGTTCAGCCTGGAAACGCTTTATCAACGGGTTATTCTGCATAGCAGTGCTAACAGCCGCATTAATATTTCTTGGCAGTCGAGCATCATTAAACCTTGGCTTAGTCAGATTGTGCGGCATCTGGCCGACTATCCGATTAAAAGAAATCTTAGCCTTGTCCAGATCAGTCTTAACCTCAGTAATTCGGGCTTGTGCGTTTGAGAGCCTGGAGCGGGCCTGCTGCAAATCTCCAACACCGAGCTGGCCACCATCCACACGCTTCTTTACATCATTGAGAATCTTCTTATGTACTTTAAGGTTTTCATTCGCCAGCTTTAGAATTTCCATGTGGCGTAACACATCAAGGTAGGCAAAGGAGACATCTGCTGAGATAACTTCTCCACGATCCCCTATATGCTGAACCGCACCTCTCAATCTTGCTTTCTGCTCCTCAATAGTTCCCTCACGATTAAAACCGTCAAAGATGGTCTCTCTCAATTTCCATCCTGACTCCTTGCGATCCATGTGGCGACTATCATCCCCGGCCGCGCGGGTTGTGCCGTTGTCTGAATACTCACGACCATAGGCGATCTCTATGTCCAAACTAGGCAGGTAGCGTGATTTGGCCACTTTGAGGTCGCCCTCTATTGCCGTTCTTAAGTGACGTGCTTCCTGAATGGTGGGAAATGTGTTTAGTGCTGATTGCACAGACTGCTTTAACGACTGTGCAAATACGGATGAACTGCACGCCAAGACTGCAAAGCCCACTGCACCCGCAACAAATCTGACACCGCATTTATTGAAGCACATGTTATTTGTCCTCATTTTTACTTCCATATTCCCCGGATCTTCCTACTGGGATACCAGACCACCAACCAATAGTTCAGTATTTATGCCTGGAAAACCACCCCCATCCATAGAGAAAAACCATTTTTACTGCAATTTATTCGTTATTTAGCAGTATTCATACGCCAAAATACCCCAAATTGCAATAAAATATAATACATTTATAGTAAAATACTTTACTATTACCGCATATCTACTTGTTTTTTATATATTAATCCCAAGCACAGCCCAGGTGGAGTTTTGAACTGCGGTAAAGTTTAAAGGATAAACCAGAGAGGTTTCAATCTGTTTAACCTGCCAGAAGTAGATCTGGCTATAGAAATGGTAAAACAGAGAGTGTCGGATCAGGGATATTACAGCAGTTGTAGTTCAGAAGCCGTATCCTGGTTAGGATCAGGACTGATCGATAGGCAGGTCAATAGTGAACAGATCATGATCAAGCGGGGACAGGGACAACTCCTCTACCTGGTGGGTATGTACATTCTGCATGGATAAAGTTGCTTTATCAGGAAGAACAGAATCCTTTCCCACAGGTGCCTCAGAGATATTCAGCATATCAAATAGAGCATCAAGATCTATATTTTCGTCAATATTCTGCATAAGTTAAAACCTACTCCAATCCACGTATGATTGTAGTAGGAATAACCAAATATATTTGTGAAACCCATCTCATATACGAAAATACCGGTAGACATTAAATCCACCGGTATTAATTCCTAATCAGCTCTCATCTACCACTAGATTACCATTGTCAATTAGGCTTGCTATCTCACCAACGCCAGAGAAATCATTATTTAATATAGTGATGGAAAAATCTGCAGCACCACCATGATTAATAGTCAAAAGAGTATCAGTTGTTCCTGCTCCTCCATCTGCATCAGTTGGGTTAGCTACTATAAGCGGTTCACGTGCAGCACGGCCATCTGCAATTCCCAGGTTATCAAACAGGATATCCAGGTTAATAATATCGTTTTCATCTATGGAAAAGTCATAGATGGTGTCATGGCCATCCCCCACTGAACCATATGGGCTTTCATCATTAGCGCTCTCAAACAGGAAAAGATCTCTGCCTGCTCCGCCATGCAGATGGTCATTTCCCCCTCTTCCAATGAGCACATCATCCCCACTTAATCCTTCGAGGGTATCATCATTTACCAGATACCATGGATCCCAATCAAAGTAGGGGCCATGTGGTGAAAAGTATGGACCTCCAGAAATCAGGATATCATCGCCTGAAGGGTTGTTGGGATCGCCGACGTCATGACCAGTAAGGGTTTCGCCAAACTCACCAGGTGCAGGAGAATCAAAACGATCTAGAACATCATCTTCACCGCCAAAATAACGCAGCAGCTCAGTCAAATTTGCATTACGAGCATCTACGGTTACATGCGCACTATCCGACTCGACAAAATCGGTGGCAGTGTAATCGAACTCACCATATGGCTGGCCGTCGATAGTAATCAATGTGTGATATACACCTTCAGGACTCTGAACAAGCGAATACCCATCATCAGGATTCCCAACCCAACCGTCATAACCACCAAAACCTGTACCAACATAGACCATTCCATCTGTCTCAGCCGTATAACTTAATGTCTCTAGACCTTCATCCACTAGTTTCCAATCTGTCCAGCCTATATCCGGACCATTACCCGGGGTATGTACCGCAAATGGAGTACCGCCAGTTGTGGAATCTCCATCATGGTCAAAAGCGATGTAATACTGTCCAGGATTAATATGCGAATCCCCTGAGTAACCGAATCCCGCAATGGTGATAGTTTCTCCCTCGTAAAGGTATACGCCTATACCATCCCACTCCGATTCAAACTGCCCAGGATCATCAGATTCGGTCTCAATACAAAATACAGCGGTATCCCAGTCAAAACGTAGTACATCAGAGCCATTTGAGGTTGAGCCATCTGCAGCAACCCACGATTCCCCACCTGTAGGAGTCATGGATCTGTAGGAAATCACCTCTCCAATCTCAGCATCAAAAACGAATAATGGGTCACCACCAAATACAGCATCTTCAACTGTCTTAGTAAATCTGGCCGTTGAATTACTGCCATCGAAAAAGGTATCCCCACGAATGGTGTCACTTGGAAGAATGTTGAAAAGACCTTCATCTTCAAAATCAGCAGCAGGTTTTTCAGGGTCAGCATCTGGCCCGGGATTTTGAACTGAAACCAAATCCCAATCACCACGGGGATATATATCATTGTGGCGCAAGGCCGCATCAGGGATATGAAACGGATTTGAGTTAATATCAAATAGGGCAAATATGTCATCTACATCTATATCGATAGTAGCAGGACCGTCTACCTGACTAATTTGCTCACCCCGCCCCTGATGCAAGAACGGGATCCACGGGAACAGATGCATGTAATTGTGAATCACATAGTCATCGACGGCATCAAAAGTCAGACCACTTTCACTTTCATCCGGACCATTCTTACTCGGCAACTGCTCAAAACCGACTGCATCAGCTATCTTGATGCCACCTGCATATGGACCATGGCCAATATTATCACCAAGGGGACCACTTGGATCAGCAAGGAAGGCAGCACCACCACCCGTTGCTGTCTGACCACCAGCACCAGGATCACCAGCTGCAGTGGCAATCTTGTCATAATCAAGATTATCGATAAGACTAACAATCTCAGCACCTGGGATAACTGTACCATCCTCTAGAGTCAGTGCAGGTGGCGCACCTGCCTGTGCCAGAGGGATATAATTAGGGATGACAGTTTCAGAACCATCCGGGAACTGGATGATCAGATCTGCAGGATTGGCTTCACTCTGAACAAACTTCAGATACTTTAACTGTTCCAGACCTGGAATTTGCAGTTGAAGCCCTGCGTCATCAGGTGTTGAACTGACATTACCGTCTTGGGTATTTTGTGCCATCTTGCTGATCTCCATGCATTCTCCAGAGTAGCTTCAGGTCCACTGCTGGAATCTACATCTATTACCTGAATATCTAACCCACCGCCTTTTGGCAGAACAGGTCTTAGTTAATAGTAATTCTTAATCCTGGAGCCAATTTCTACATCCCCTATTTGGGCTAATAGTTGATATCTGACTAAAAAATACCAAATCACCCAGCAGAACAATTAGGCACAAATGCAATTATTTATATAATATTCAATAAGTTATCAAGCAATATCTGTTTTTGATGCACTATGCGCATAGTGTGAACTACGTCACATACTGCGCTTTATATTTAGGGCACCACACTGTCAAAAATCTATTTAAAACCGGCAGTGCGCCTATTCCGGTCTCCCGATATAGTATCCCTGTGCACCATCAAGGTGCAGTGACGACAGCATGTTCCATACCGCCTCAACCTCTACCGACTCTGCAATAACTCGAATATCCAGCCCATGTGCAATATCTGCCAGGGCCTGAATAAAGAACTGGTGATCCCTGTTTTCTTCCAGTGTACGCAGGTAGCTGCCATCTATCTTGAGATAATCAATCTTGAGTGACCTCAAGTAGGCAAGGGAACTGAAACTACGGCCAAAGTGATCCAGGGAGAACATGACCCCTAGCCGCCCCAGCCGCTCAATCAGGGCCTTCAGCTGTTCCAATCTGGCAATTGCTCCATATTCCGGAAATTCAAACACCAAGCGGCTGGCAACTGCCGGATTTTGGGCCAGCTGTTGCTCCAACCATTCAGCAAACCCATCATCCACCAACGATTGGGGAGATAGATTAATGGAAAACCTGGTATCTGCCTCCTGGTCAGCTATCATCTGATCGATCACCTTCTTTACCACTACCTGGTCTATTTTGGTGGCCAGACCCACACTTTCGGCTACAGGCAGAAATACCCCGGCTGGAATGAGCTCACCGTCATCCGGGTCTGGTAGACGTACCAGCACCTCCTGGAGCATAAGCTGCCGCTCGGGACAGGTTACAACCGGTTGATATAACAGCCTAATCTGGTCCAGTTCCAATGCATCTTCAATGAACTGTCGCCACTCAGCGGCACCACGTATAACTCGACTATCCAGATCCTCAGGGGCCAACATATGCCAGCTATTGGCCTCCTGGCTCTGGGCTGCCCGCAACGCCATATCCGCCTCGGAAAACAGCTGTTTCACGCCCTGACGCCCATTAAAAAATGTCGCCCCAATATGTGCTACATCCGGGGACTCTGGACGGCCTGTCGCATACATATTGCACAATGTAGAGCTGATACGCTGGCATAGCTGCTTGGACTCATCCAGACTGCAGTCTTCCACCAGCAGGCCAAAGTCAGCCCCAGAGAGGTGGGCCAGGGTATGTTTAGGTACATCTGATGTCGCCTTGCTCAGACTCTGAGCCACTTCACTCAACAGATCATCCCCAGCCTGATAGCCCATACGATCGTTGTACTCCTTAAACGACTTCAGCTGTATCAGGTAGAAGGCACCCTGCATAAAGTGCTCATCCGACTCAATGCGATCACCGACTATATCCATAAAACGGCGCTTGTTATCCAGGCCAGTTACCGGGTGTTGATAGGCCTTGCTACGCAGGCTACTGGCCAGAGACTCCAGTTCCGATATCATACGCTGCACCTTGACCGACATACGGTTCATGGCCTCCATGATGCGCCGCAGGTCCGGGGTACGAGGCAGCTTGTCCAGCACCGGAAACTCCCGGTTACAGATAGAGTCTGCCTGCCACTCTATCCTGCGCAATGGTTGCAGTAGCCAGCGTAGCAGCACCATTCCCAACAGCAGGATGAACAGTGCACTGGCCAGGAACCAGAGCGCTGTGTCCTTGGCATTATCCCAGAGCTGGATATAGGCATACCCAGGATGACTCTGAATCAGCACTCTACCGGCCTGGGTCCAACCAGACATCACCGCCGCCTCCCCTACCGGGGTTTCCAGTGGAAAGGCCGAAATAAACCAGGAGGGTATACCATCTATGGAGATTGGCAGTTCCAGCTTTTTCACACTCTTGCCCTCAGCATTCTCCACCACCAGCCTACGATAATAGCCACGATCGAATATGGCATCGGACATGGAGTCGATACTGGCCTGATCCCCATTCGCCAGATGGGTGGAAATGGAAAGCCCGAGGGATGTAGCAGCATCCTGGGCATGGGAGGCAAGTTGCGTCTGCAGATAATCCCGTGTATTGCGCACACTGGTAAAGAAAGTGCCCAGAAAAACCAGTAACAGCAGTACAACCACCAACAGTGCCAATCGGCGTGACAAGGTCATCTCATGTCTCCCTGGTTGCTATCAGTTTTCATCATTACCGTTCTCTCGTTTCATTCTGGCCTTGAGATCCTGCCAGAGATTAATCCGCTTGGACGTACCAACCCGCTGGCCTGCACCTCTACTCTTGGCCAGCCACAGGCCATCACCATTAAAGCTGTATACAGGAGCCAGATCCGTGCGTCTGTTTGCCGACAGGATGCGTTTGTCCAGATTATCCAGAACCAGCGGTACAGCGCCCGGCTTGGGATAATATGTCAGAACCATATGGGCCTGATCCAACCTCAGGGCCTTAACGTACATGATCCGCATCTTGGAGTCAGGGACACCCAACTCTTTCAGAGTGAAATACTTGGCAATTGAGTAGTCCTCACAATCTGCCGCCCCCTTACCCATGGCCTCTATAGGTGTTGCCCAGTAATCCACCTTACCCCACAACTCAATATCCGAACTGAATCTGAGCCGGTTAAAAAAGTCATTTACCATTCTCAGCTTCTCTTGCTCAGACCTCCCCTTATTCTCGCTCATCAGCCTTTGCCACTCATATACACGCTGCGCCGCTGATGCACCGTATTTATTCTGCACCGCCCGGATTACTTCAGGACCGATGGCAACTCCCTCCGCCACAACCAGAGTTACAGATAACCAGAAAATTGGGGTTATTCCAGACAGCCAGAAGCGCCCGTAAGAATCACTCAAACGGCGAAATAGCGACGGAATATATAAAGACACATCCACAAACAATTATTTCGCCCGAAAATTCATAAACTTGAGTCTCATACTGCAGGCTAAACCCTAAAAACAGCCAGAACCAACCCAGCTGCAATCAACATGACATGGTGTGATCGACCAGATAACCACCACAAGGTACCAGATGCTGATTGTTACTACCGGGGCATGCAGATAGAATACTCGGTTATTTGAACCAATCCGGACTATTTTTTTCATGCGCACTTCCCAGTTCCCACTCCAAACCGTAAAGGAAACCCCATCCGAGGCCGAAGTCGCCAGTCATCAGCTGATGCTGCGGGCTGGAATGATCCGCAAACTGGCATCCGGACTCTATACCTGGCTGCCACTGGGTCTGCGGGTGCTACGCAAGGTAGAGGGGATAGTACGGGATGAGATGAACCGGGCCGGAGCCCTGGAGCTGCTGATGCCTGCAGTACAACCGGCGGAGCTGTGGCTGGAATCCGGGCGCTGGGAAAAGTATGGGCCGGAACTGCTGCGTCTGAATGATCGCCACCAGCGGGAATTCTGCTTTGGCCCTACCCACGAGGAGATTATTACCGATCTGGCGCGCAATGAGCTGCAGAGTTACAAGCAGCTCCCAGTCAATTATTATCAGATCCAGACCAAATTTCGCGATGAAATCAGACCACGCTTCGGAGTGATGCGGGCACGTGAATTCCTGATGAAGGACGCCTACTCCTTTCATGCCAGTCAGGACTCCCTGCAACAAACCTACGACCAGATGTACGCCACCTACTCCCGTATCTTCGAGCGGTGTGGACTTATGTTCCGTGCGGTACAGGCGGATACCGGCAGTATCGGCGGCAACGCCTCCCATGAATTCCATGTACTGGCTGACTCAGGAGAAGATGCCATTGCCTTCTCCACTGCGAGTGACTATGCCGCTAACCTGGAACTGGCCGAGGCCCTGGTCCCAGCGGGAGAACGCCCGGCACCAGCAGCAGAAATGAAGACTGTTGATACCCCGGAGCAACACAGCATCGACGAAGTAAGCACATTTTTGAACACAGACCCTTCCAGCTGTCTCAAGACCCTGATCGTACATGGAACTGAAGAAGAGAGCCTGGTGGCCCTGGTACTACGTGGCGATCACGAACTTAACCCCATCAAGGCTGAGAAGCTAGAGATGGTGGCAGAACCACTGACCATGGCAACCGATGAAGAGATCAAATCGGCCATCGGCTGCTCTGTGGGCTCCATTGGCCCGGTAGACATAAATATCCCATTGATAGCTGACCGCAGTGCTGCCGCTGTTGCAGATTTCATTTGTGGCGCCAATAAAGACGGTAAGCACTATACCGGGGTGAACTGGGAACGTGATCTTCCAGCTCCGCAAACCGCAGACCTGCGCAACGTACAGGAAGGTGATCCCAGCCCAGATGGCAAAGGCAGCATTACCATTGCCCGCGGTATTGAGGTTGGCCACATATTCCAGCTGGGACAGAGATACAGCGAAGCCATGAACGCTACCATACTGGATGAAAACGGACGCGCCCAAGTCATGACCATGGGCTGTTACGGGATCGGGGTCTCCAGGGTCGTAGCTGCAGCTATAGAGCAGAACCATGATGAAAAAGGTATTATCTGGCCAGCTGCTATCGCTCCATTTCAGGTAGCCCTGTTACCCATGAAACTGAACAAATCTCACCGGGTACAGGAAGCGGTTGAGCAGCTCTATAACGAATTGCAGGATGCCGGAATTGATGTGTTGCTGGATGATCGCGATGTACGGCCCGGTTTTATGTTTGCTGATATGGAATTGACCGGGATCCCGCATCGCATTGTAGTAGGGGAAAGGGGACTGGACGAAGGCACTGTTGAGTACCGCGGGCGCCGGGAAACAGAAAACAGTATGATTGCAATTGACCAGATTGTATCTGTTCTACGTGAGCGTCTGTCTAACGATACCACCTGAAATCAAGGAACAACAAAAGCAACCTTCCACAAAACGAATATATATACAGCCTGCATATCTATTCAGCAGACTGATACACAGATAATAACCAGGCAATCCTGATCGTTCGACGATCAGCAATTGGCACAACACAAGGCAGCAGAAACTATGGCAAAAGAAGCAAGCTTTACCCGGGATGAACTTATCGCCTGCGGGAATGGAGAGATGTTTGGTCCAGGTAATGCCCAATTACCCACCCCCAACATGCTGATGATGGATCGGATCACCAAGATAACCGATCACTCCGGCACCCATGGTAAAGGACAGATACTGGCAGAGCTGGATATAACACCAGACCTGTGGTTCTTTGATTGCCACTTTCCTGGCGATCCGGTCATGCCCGGCTGCCTGGGGCTGGATGCCATGTGGCAGTGTGTCGGTTTCTACCTGGGATGGATAGGAAACCCTGGTCATGGCCGAGCCCTGGGTGTAGGTGAAGTCAAATTTACCGGTCAGGTACTCCCTACAGCCAAACTAGTCACATATGAAATAAATATGAAGCGGGTGATCAGCCGCAAACTGGTTCTAGGGGTTGGCGATGGCATAGTACGAGTGGACGGACGTGAAATCTATACTGCCAAAGACCTGCGGGTGGGCCTGTTCACTTCAACCGATAACTTTTAACCAATTCACAACAGTTAACAAAGGAACCTCTGATCAATTCGCTGATGAGCCGAGTTTGTGTTCAAATGGCGATGATCGCAAGGCATGGTGCGCAGGCCGCATGCCATAGCTATACGGCAAGCACCATAACACAGCGAGCGCGCCATTTGGCGCAAACCCTAACGGGACTCGCCTTTGCGCCAGATCTGCTGTGTTGGCTAGCTTGCTAAGGACTAAGGCCATTAGCTGCACAAGCCGCCTTGCATCTCAAGACGCAAAGGCAGCGTCTCGGCCATCATGGAATTAATCAGAGGTTCCCATGAGACATCATTGCTGCGGGATGGTCTATGATTAACCTGAAAACAGCATGGGACAAAACTGAAAATCTGGCACACTCCGATCACAAGGCCATGTTAGAATAATTTGTTTGTGCATATCATAGCTTCCAGCACTTAATGATCTGCACATGTTTTTACCAAAACACTGTTTGACCTGATAAGCGGCATTTCATTCAGTAAAGAAACTTATGACAGCAGCAAGAGACAGGAAGGTTTCACCAGCAGACATATTCAGTGAGCTCCCGGCTGGGTCCCTGAGAGTTCTGCAGATTACTGATACTCACCTCTATGCCGATGCTAAAAAGCGCCTGGCAGGGCTTGCCACTGACCATTCACTTTGCCAATTACTGCAACTGGCACAAACTAAGATCCTTCCAGTTGACCTGGCACTGGTAACCGGTGATCTGGTGCATGACGCAAGCGCCAGCGGTTATCAAAGACTCAAACAGCATTTGTTAACTCTCAATACCCAGGCCTACTGTATCCCGGGAAACCATGATCTGAATCCAGTCATGAGGAATAACATCCAGTGTGACAGCATCAGCACCGACACTGTATCCAGGCATGGTAACTGGGTGTTGATCATGCTGGACTCAACCATACCTGGAAAAGTGGAAGGACAGCTGAGCAAAGAGCAACTGCAACTTCTCAGCTCGGGTCTGGAAGAACATAAGGATTATCACGCCCTGGTATCACTGCACCATCATCCGATCCCACTTGGGAGCGCATGGATTGACAACGTGGCCCTGAAAAATCCCGATGATCTGTTTTCAATCCTGGATCAACACAAACATGTACGCGGTCTACTCTGGGGACATGCACATCAACTCTATGATGGAGAGCGTAACGGGGTAAAGCTGATGGGCAGTCCATCTACCTGCATCCAGTTCAAACCACATCAAGATGACTTTGGGATACACCAGTCCCCACCCGGTCTACGTTGGCTGGCCCTACTACCTGAGGGAAAGATCATGAGTGATGTGGAGTATCTCAAAGATACACCTTCCGGGTTAGACCTAGGCTCTGTAGGCTACTAACAACCACAATGCCCAGCCTCATAGGCAGCATCGATTTTCCTGCTATTATACTTGTATGACGCAATAGGATACCTTGCAGCGGCAAGAGATTATCCGTCAGCACCGCGCATTTAAAAAAACAAGAGCATCCACCAGGAATGCCATAGATAATAAACAGCGGGGATAACTGTGCCAGGAGCGAGAATCAAGATTCAACTTACAACACCGGCCGCAGACGGGAAACCGAATCCTGACACCATAACCAAGCCACATGCCTTACGTGCCTGGGTTGACGATCTCCCCTACGCCAACCCACTGGGAACCGCGCAAATAACTCTTTCTTCACTCAAACAGCTCAACAGGCATCCGGGTAAACTGAGCCAACGTACAGAGTTGATGCTGATCTATATGAATCCATTCTGCAGAATTGTAGACATGGCCCGTAAACTTAGCTGCCAGACTCACGGAGGGCAGAGCACTGTCCGTGATGGCAATGAGATACTAGCTATTACTGGGGCAATCTGCACCGAGATGTCCTACGGATTTAAACACATCATCAATGCAGAGGCAGAGACGGGAGATAAGGCCTCACCAGAGGAACTGGCATCACACATCCAGCTTGCCATGCATTGTCTTTCTCTAGGACTGATGTTTGAGATGAGCTCATACCATGCAGAATCACGCAGTGCATGGCGAGAAATACTGCAACTGCTAATCAGGGCTCAACAACTGCAAATAGCCAATCTTACCATAACGGAAACTGTACTTGAGGCAGGCTATGAAGTGTCTGTGCTGAACACATTTAAATGTATCCTTCTAACCTCAATACTCGACTCTTCCAGACTACGTCCAGACGAAACATGGGCCAGCTATGATTACCTGCAGTGGCATGCAAAAAACGCCCGCCTGACGCCCGTGGAGCAGGCATCAGAATACCCAGGCAACTACCTGCTGCCCAGAGATGGATTACTTAAACCGGTGCTATATGCCCCAGACAAAGCACCTGCCAATCCAGAAAAATACTTAATATGCGAAACCCACCGGCTAAACCTGCAGATTAACCGCCATCTGGAAATGCTATCCAGTGATGAAACGGCATTTATACAAGGAACAGATAAACTGTCTATTGATCACAAACGGCAGATGCTACGGCAGATGCTGCACATATGGCACACCAACCCCAAGCGTCGCCATGCACGCAGCGAGAAATTCGACCGTCTGGCATGTGCCTTTGGTGTGCCTGCTGTGTATCACTTTCTGACACAGGGATCCATGCGCAGTCAGCCCCAGACGCCGGGGGCAAGCAGTATCAGCAGTGATTATCTGATAAGCCGTCCGGGAGAACCGAAACTGACCGAAGGACTGCATATCTATGAATTCAGGCAGGAGGACATCAGTGCCAGCGGCATTGGCATCCTCTCTTCTGAACCTGAAATAAATAACCTCAAGATAGGCCAGTTGATCGTTGTGGAAAGCAAGATTGGAGACCCACCGGCACAGATACGGGTGGGCGTAGTAAGAAGATTAGTCAGGAAGGACCAGACCACAAAAGAGGTAGGGGTTCAATACTTACCGGGACGCCTGATCCCTGCCACAGCCCTGCCTGAGGTCTTTGGCCGCAAACACCAGGCAGACCTACAACCCTGCCTACTGTTGGAACTGGGCGAGCCCCATCCCAAAGCGATCATAACCTCGCACCTGATCTACCAGGCAAACAGGCACTATGTGATTGATATTCCCAAAGGCGATACCAAGAGGATCATAGCGGGCAAGTTACTCGAAGCCACCGACTGCTTCGACTGTTTTGAATACAACGTATTACAACTCAGCTGACAACCCTCAGCCCTGATTCGCTCTCAGCCTGGAATAGCGTAGCCAATGGCACAGACATGGTCTGGCGCTGATCATGATCTACCCGCTGTAGAATCTCCCACAACCCTTTTTCCCTGGCAGCATCCACCCTCTCAGTACTCGAAATCCTGGGTAAGGCAAATGATCCGGCACGATAGAGTTGAAACAGATCAACTTCAGCCAGATCTCTTGCCAACACCCAACCCCCTCCATCAGTCCTGACAACCAGTTGTGCTGCTGAGAGATCCAACAACAGTGATTCCAGGCGCTCTTCGGAAACTCCAACCAACTCGCGGGCAAGAAGCTTGATGGGAGGGGATTCCCCTGCATGCTGCGCCTGCCAGAGTCTGTATAGCAACCGATACGCCTGTATCAACCCAACATGACCACCCCCACTCTGGGTAATGGACCACTCATCATGATGAATACCCAAACAGCAGGAAAACTCTGCTCCCAGCAGGGTGACCAACCAGGAGAGATAGACCCACACCAGAAATATAGGTATTGCCGCCAGGGCACCATAGATAGCCTCATAGGCCGGAAAATGGGTCAGATAAAAAGCAAATCCACGTTTTGCCAGTTCAAACAACACCGCAGCCAGAACACCGCCGGCCATAGCATGCTTGATGGGTACACGCCGATTAGGGACCACAGCGTAGAGCAGAGTAAAAGCCACTGCAGAGGCCAGCAGTGGCATCAATGCCAACAGATGACCTCCAATACCCAGGGTATCAGCCGCATCTGATAATAGAGGCAGCGATACCAGATAAGAGGTGACTGCCATGCTCACACCAATCAACAATGGACCCAGTGAAATAATGGACCAGTAGACGATAAACAGACTCATGGCACTACGCTTTCTCTTCACCCGCCAGATGGTGTTAAAAGCACGATCTATATTTGCCATCAACATCAATGCCACCAGTACCAGAAATACAAAACCTGCCCCAGTCAGCTGGGAAGCTTTGTGACTGAATTGCTGGAGATACTGCTGTAACACCTCACCAGAAGCTGGAATAAAATTAGCAAACACAAAATCCTGGATCTGTTCTGCAACACGATCAGAGACCGGAAAGGCGGAAAACACCGCCAGCGACACGGTCATCAGCGGTACCAGTGCCAGCAGTGTGGTATAGGTAAGGGATGCGGTACTGGGCAGACCCTGATCCTGAATAAAACGCGCCCCCAGCAACCGGATAAAGTGCCACTGCCTGTGCATCTGCCTGGAGATTGTATCCATCTGCATCACTAGTTCCTTAAGATTCTCAATATGGGTTAGAATTCAGTAATACTCACCACAACCATATAACCTCACGGCGAATCCCTGCCTGATTAATTGAAATAGCGTATGCCGGCCATTCCAATACCAACTGTATATCTTCATATCCAGCATCAGCAACCCTTGAATAAGCTGGGTACTGGCGGAATCCGCTAATGTCCAGGCAATTTCCCCTAATGCTAGCTCCCAGACAGAGCGCCACCCTGGATAACTTTATCCCGGGCAAAAACTATCAGGCCATTGCTGAAATCACCGCATGCACCAGGCAAAGTGATGGCAAATATCTATACCTGTGGGGACCAAATGGAGCAGGAAAATCACACCTGATTACCGCAGCCTCCAGAGCGGCAGATAGCGATGGACACACTGTTGCCTACATACCCCTGGATAGGGCAGATGAGCTTGCGCCGGAGATGCTAGCCAATATGGAGCAGATGGAGCTGGTATGCCTGGACGATATTCACTCTATAGCTGGTATCAAGGTATGGGAAGAGGCCCTGTTTCACCTGTTCAACCGTACCAGGGAGCAGGCTACAAACCTGATTATTACTGCTAATTGCGGGCCTTCCAGCCTGAATATTGCCCTACCGGACCTGGTTTCACGCCTCGCATCTGGTACCAGTTACCGCCTGATTGCACTGGATGACGAGACCAAACTGGACCTACTGATAGACCGGGCAGCACAACGCGGCATGGATCTAAGCCCGGATATCGCCAGCTACATACTAAAAAACTACTCGCGTGATACCGCAGCACTACTGGCTTTAGTAGAACAGTTAGACCAGGCATCCCTGGCCGCCCAACGCAAGCTGACCATACCCTTCATCCGCACGCTAATCACACCAGAAAGCCAATAAGTATGGAAACAGGAGGGTTATCGGCATATCATTAGGCATGATTACCCATGGTTTATTATTTCAGGGATGGTTGTCGGCACTGCTTGGAACATTAACCAGGCAGCTACACCTAGGTCACCGAGGCAATAACAAAGCTAAAGCCCCATATAACAAAAGGCAAGCCTGAGAATTTGACATGACAACAACATCAGCAAAATCATCAGTTGCAGTACTTCCTCTATTCATAGCAGTAGCAATAGCTGTTGCCGGCTGGGTCAGCTTTTATTTCGCTCAGCAGGAAACCAACCAGTTAAAGCAGCAGACGGAGAAACTGAGCACCCAGACCAAGGAACCTGCCAAGAATGAGCAGACCAAACAGGCAGAGGATACAGCCAGCGCAAAGGAACAGGCACAGGCACAGGCGACGACTCCATCAGAATCCAAATCTCAGTCCACAGCCAAATCTGACCAAGTAGCATCATTGCAGCCCAAGAGTTCCAAACCAGGCCAGGCAGCCACAGCACAGCCCAAGAGCTCCGAGCCAGGCCAGGCAGCCACAGCACAGCCCAAGAGCTCCAAACCAGGCCAGGCAGCCTCGGCACAGCCCAAGAGTTCCAAATCAGGCCAGGTAGCCACTGCACAGCCCAAGAGTTCCAAATCAGACCAGGTAGCCACTGCACAGCCCAAGAGCTCCAAGTCAGGCCAGGCAGCCGCAGCACAATCCAAGAGCTCCAAGCCAGGCCAGGTAGCCGCAGCACAACCCAAGAGCTCCAAACCAGGCCAGGCAATCACAGCACAGTCCAAGACCTCCGTGCCAGGCCCACTAGATGCAATACCAGAGCCACCCCTTGGAAACATCCCTGCGCCCCCTAAAAGATACAACCGCCTGTTACTTGCAGAACGGGAAAAGGCAATACGGGAGAGAGACGAGGCACAAGCCAGGATTAGCGCTGTCCTGAAAGAAAAGCAGACCATTCTCAAACAGAACGAAAGTGCATTTAAAGAGAGACAGCAACTGCGACAGCAACTGGTGATGTCTACTGAGAGTGTTAAGCGGCTGAAACAGAAGATCAAAGAGGTCTCATCCGACATAGAGAGAGTACGCGAGCAGGAGGCCAGTAGATTTTCCAGATTACGCCAGCAGTTTGAGCAGGAACTGGAACACAAGCAGATCACCATCTCCCAGCTCAAAGACAGCCTAACAGTGGTAAAGGTAACTGCTGGAATCCTGTTTGCAAGCGGATCAGCTGTTCTCAAGCCCAAGGGACAGGAGGTCCTGAACCTGATTGCTGACAATCTCAACAATCATCCGGATCGCCTGATAAGCATCGAAGGCCACACCGATAATGTCCCGGTTGGGGAGATTTCACCCTACCCCTCAAATTGGGAGCTATCATCCGCGCGCGCTGCATCTGCAGCACGTTATCTGGAGCAGAATGCAGGTGTTGCAGCGAATCGCATGCAAGTGGTGGGACATGGTGAGCACATTCCAACCGCAACCAATGCTACAGTGGAAGGCAGAGCTGCCAACCGCAGAATCGAGATCATCCTTTTACCAGCCAACAAACTTTTGCAATAGACGGTTAGTGCTCTTTATGGTGGTCGACAGCACGTCGACTCCATACGAACACATAATCAACCCCACTCAGAATAGTGGTGGCAAGGGTTAACCATATCATCCCTTGAAGCAGCATATCCGGCATACCCAACAATCCCTGATCCAGAACCACGGCAAGCACCAACACAATCTGCACTACTGTATTGAACTTGCTGATCATAGTTGGCTCAGCATCCAATTCAGCCACTTGGAAGTTATATACGAATGCCCCGGTAACTATGACCAGGTCCCGCAGAATTACTGCAAACACCAGCCACACCGGAAGCAACCCCAACCAACCCAGGGAGAGAATTGAGAACACCAGCAGGATCTTATCCGCTAGGGGATCTAGTAATCCGCCCAGGCGACTCTGCCACCCATAATGCTTGGCCAGATAGCCATCCAGCCCATCCGAGATACCGGCAATAGCAAAAAGTATCAGTGCAATACCAAAATTATGCTGCAACAGCATCCACACCACCGGAATAGACAGGAAGATGCGCATAATGCTGAGTAAGTTAGGTATATCTCTAGCCTGCATATTGCTCGAAGTTCATTTTTTCTAGTTTTCTTGTACCAATCCAGCTATGTTTTCAATACCGTAATAAGACTGGATGATAATAAACCTGTTGGTCGGCAGCTGTAAATGTAGTGTATAAGGTATCTGCATACCAGGACCCCAAAAAAACAACCAAAAGCCAGAGTGTTGGGTTTTCCTGTCCCCGATAAGATTGGTAGAATCCTGCTACTTCCATGCATGCGTACTCATGCGGTGAGAAAGCAATTCACAGGCCAGGAGCCAGTTAATGAATCAAGACAGCAACGACAGTGCCGCAACCTCCTTAAGCTATCGTGATGCGGGGGTGGACATTGATGCCGGCAACACCCTGGTTCAACGTATAAAGCCTATCGTTAAGGACACCTTCAGACCTGGGGTGGTAACCGGACTGGGGGGATTTGGCGCCCTGTTTGAACTGCCACTGGACCGCTACCAGCAACCGATTCTGGTTTCCGGCACCGATGGTGTTGGAACCAAGCTGAAGCTGGCGCTGGAAATGGACAAACACGACACTATCGGCATCGACCTGGTGGCAATGTGTGTCAACGACATCGTTGTAACTGGTGCGGAACCGCTGTTTTTTCTTGACTACTACGCCAGCGGCAAACTCGATGTGGATGTAGCCGTAGATGTAGTAAAGGGCATTGCCGAGGGCTGCAAACTCTCTGGTGCAGCACTGACCGGCGGTGAAACCGCAGAGATGCCAGGGATGTACGATGCTGAGGATTACGATCTGGCTGGCTTCAGTGTGGGTATTGTTGAGAAATCAAAAATTATCGAACCGAGCCGAGTCCAGGCGGGAGACGTTCTGATAGGCATGACCTCATCCGGTCCCCACTCCAATGGTTACTCCCTGATCCGAAAAGTCCTGGAAGTGAGTAATGCAGACCTACAACAGATGATGGGTGATACCACCCTGGGTGAGGCACTGCTAGCTCCAACCCGCATCTATGTAAAACCACTGCTTGAGTTGCACAACCAGATCCAGATCCACGCTCTGGCCCACATCACCGGCGGCGGACTCCCGGAAAACCTGCCACGGGTGCTGCCAGAGGGCACCAAGGCTGTGATCGACAGCGACTCCTGGGACAGACCAGAGGTGTTCAAATGGCTGCAACAGGCCGGTAATGTTCAGGAGCCGGAGATGCTGCGCACCTTCAACTGTGGTGTCGGCATGGTGGTATGTGTATCAGAACAGGATGCAGACCTGGCCATAGCAATCCTAACCCAAGCCGGCGAACAGGTATGGCGTCTGGGCCGAATCGAACAGTCCAGTGGAGCCCCGGAAGTAGTGGTTACATCCGGTACTACAGCATGAAAAAAAAACTCCCACTGGTAGTACTGATCTCCGGCAGCGGCAGTAACCTGCAGGCCATCATCGATGGTACCAACAGCGACCTTCCGGTAGAGATCCGCGCCGTCATCAGCAATAAAACCGAGGCCTATGGTCTGGAACGGGCACGCCAGGCTGGAATAGAGACCAGGGTCCTGGATCATACCCAGTTTGATGGTCGTGACAGTTACGACCTGGCCCTGGGAGACATCATCGAGGAGTATCAACCAGGCCTGGTGATACTGGCCGGATTTATGCGCATTCTGACTCCGAGTCTGGTAAAGCGTTTTCACGGACGCATGTACAATATCCACCCTTCCCTGCTACCCAAGTTCCGGGGGCTACACACCCACGAACGAGCTATTGAAGCTGGTGAAACCGTACATGGTGCCAGCGTGCATTTTGTTACCGAAGAGCTGGATGGAGGCCCCCTGGTCATGCAGACCAAGGTACCGGTTATGCCAGAGGACAGTCCTGATACACTGGCAGCCAGGGTCTTGAAACGGGAACATCTTATTTACCCCGCAGCTATCAAACTGTTCGCAGAGGGTAGTGTTAAAATGGAAGGAGATACTGTCTATCATAATGGCAGGCCGCTGGAGTCACCCATACTACTGGAAACCGAGAAGGCAACTTAACCATGTATAGAATGCGCCACATAGGAGTGTCGCTGATATTAATAGGGATATCTCTGTTGACTAGCGCCAGCGCCATGTCCCAGGGAAACCAACCGCTGCAATCATTTACTGCGGTGTATCAACTCAATCGTGGCAACATGATTATCGGTAAGGTGACCAACACGCTACAGCTGGATCCCAACGGTAACTACAACTACAAATCCTTTACCAAGCCAGTAGGGATAGCGGCTGTATTCAGCAAGGATGAGATCACAGAGATCAGCCGCGGCAAGATAGAAAATCGTCGCGTCATACCTGCAAGCTATTTTTTCCAACATAAACGCAAAAAACGTCCCAAGCTCAGAAAACTAGAGTTTGACTGGACAAAGAGTCAGGTAACCGCGCCTGGAACCAAACCCCTGTGGAGATCTGCCATCACTCCAGGCACCCAGGACAAGGCCAGCAAGATACTGAGTTTGATGCTCTCTATGGACATCACTACCACAGATATGCAGATCCAGGTGGTGGATAAGAATAAACTCAAGACATATCTGTTAAGCAAGATCAAGCAGGAGCAGATCGAGACCGCCGGCAACATGTTTGACGCAGAAAAGTTTAGTGAGGCAAAACAGGGACAACCGGTATCCACCAGATTCTGGCTGGCACCTGAACTCAACTACCTGCCGGTAAAGATTGAGCGCAAAGAGAAAAAGGACACCTTCACCATGACTCTGTCCCGGTTCAGCAGAAACTGATATATAAAAACAATCGATTAGAGAATTCGATTCAATACCTGCCTAAAAAAACCACCAGGGGCAATAGTGATGCTGGCATTGTCCACATTTATCTCTTCCAGAGAGTATTCACTTACCTGCACCCCAGCCTCGGCATACATCTCCTTTGACAGCACCAGGTCACTCTCCCAGCGGGATAGAAAATCGTCACTGGGTGCAATGTATACAACCCGACCCACTTCTTCCTGGATCAGCTTGGAGGCACAGCGTGGGCACGGCGGATGAGTAACAAACACAGTGCAGCCCGACAGATCCCGTTTGGCGAAGATCATGGCATTTTCTTCGGCATGAATGGTGAGATTCAGTTTGCGTTCCCGGTCCACCAGGCGCTCCGGTGCGTCCTCTACACCTGCGGCAAATCCGTTATAACCCAAAGAGACGATACGGTTACCATCTGTGATCACGGCCCCCACCTGGGATGATGGATCTTTACTCCAGGCCGAGATATGGGCTGCCAGTCCCAGGAAGCGTGTGTCCCATTTTTTACTCATTGATTTTATCCGTGTCTGTTTTTCTGCTTGCATTCTAAAGCAAAGCGCTAAAGGTGTCTGTTTTCCTGTAGTAAACGTTTAGTTTGGAGTTGGATGGTGCAACTAATTATATGTAGCTGCTTGGTTGGGAGTCAGGTGGTTCGAATCATCATTTTTTTCCTCAATCATGATGCAGTAAATAATTTCGCAGCCAACCTATAACTGCACATTTTTCTATTTTCACTTTCAATGGCTGCGAGTAACTTTCTTTTGTATGCCCAAAAGAAAGTCACCAAAGAAAAAGGCACTCCACGACTTACCCCTTCGGGGTTCCCTGCGTTCCTCACCGCTCCAGGGGCTCCAGCGAAGGGATATCC
>JANQEV010000134.1 GCA_028278145.1 Chromatiales bacterium
GTCGCTCTACCTCCCCCATCCATGGGGTCGTGCTGTGTTGGCTTGCTTGCTAAGGACTAAGGCCATTAGCTGCACAAGCCGCCTTGCATCTCAAGACGCAAAGGCGACGTCTCGGCCATCATGGAAAAGCAAATACATGGATGTATTGTCTTTGCGAACCTAAGGATGGAATTAATCAGAGGTTCCCAAAGTATCTTGCCCTGTTATTATGTCTGGAACTAATAACAGATAATCATTGCGATCGCCTTTATTACAGGCAGCGATAATTATACCGGGCGATCAGACGAAAAACATGGAAAACGTTCAAATACTGCTATTGGCTCTGGTCCAGGGAATAACAGAGTTTCTGCCCATTTCAAGTTCAGCACACCTTATCCTGGCACCCAAGCTGTTTGGCTTTAGTGACCAGGGGCTGGCCTTTGATGTGGCTGTACACCTGGGCTCATCGCTGGCGGTAATTGGTTACTTTCGAGCAGAGTTGCTCCTCATCGGTAGAGATTTCCTGCGTTCTCTGGGCCAGGCCGAAAAAGCAACAGATCATTCACGCATGGGTTGGATGATCATTCTTGCTACCTTGCCGATAATGATCTTTGGATTGGTATTTAAACCATTCATTGAGGAGCACATGCGTACAGCACTGATGATCGCCATGCCCACAATCGTCTTTGCGCTTTTCCTCTACTGGTTTGATGTCAAAGGCAGGAAACAGCGCCATGAGTCATCTATCGTCTGGAAAGACGCCCTGGTGATCGGGTTGTTCCAGGCCCTGGCCATTTTCCCTGGCACCTCACGTTCCGGTATTACCATTACTGCTGGTCTGATGTTGGGATTAACCCGGGAGGCCGCATCCAGGTTCTCTTTTTTAGTGGCTATACCAACCATCCTGATGTCTGGCACTCTGGTTACCTATGATCTTATGCTTAGTGCTGAGCCTATTGTATGGAATGAATTAGTTGCGGGAGCTGCTCTCTCGTTTGTGGCTGCTTATATGTGTATCCACCTGTTTCTACGTTTTATTGAGAGATGCGGCATGTTGCCATTCGTGGTTTACCGGCTTTTTCTTGGCATATTACTGTTATTTGTGGCCTTGGCACACACATGAAAAACAATAACCCGTTTTCCGGGGCCAGATACCTGATTCAAGGGCTCAAACTGTTGCTCAGGCCAGGCCTGCGCCGCTATGTGATTATGCCTCTGTTGATTAATATCCTGGTGTTTTCACTGCTGATCTGGATAGGAGTCTCTCAGTTTAATCAGCTACTGGCCTGGATGCTGCCACAGGAGTCATGGCTGTCCTATCTGGAGTTCGTGCTGTGGCCACTGTTCGCTATTACCGTGGTGTTGCTTACTTTTTACAGTTTTACCATTCTGGCAAATCTGTTCGCCGCCCCGTTTAACGGGCTTTTGGCAGAAAAGGTAGAACAGCTACTGTCTGGACAAACACCAGGCAGCGGTGAGAATGGCCTCTTTCAGTCGATCTGGCCTGCAATACGATCAGAACTGACCAAGCTGCTCTATTTCCTGTTACGTGCCCTGCCCCTACTACTGCTGTTTGTTATACCTGGAGTAAACCTGATTGCCCCTTTGCTCTGGTTCCTGTTCGGTATCTGGTACCTGGCGCTGGAGTATGCAGACTACCCAATGGCTAACAGTGGAATTACCTTCAAAGACCAGCACGCCAGGATGAAGCAGGTGCGTCTCACCGCCCTGGGTTTTGGTGGCAGCCTGACTGTACTGATGATGATCTCTATCCTCAATTTTGTCGCCATGCCAGCCGCAGTAGCCGGTGCCACGGCTATGTGGTGTGACCGTCGAGATTAGCCGCAACTGCACATAAAACACTAGCCGCAAATAAACGCAAATACATGCGAATAAAAACAAAAGCACTCATTACTACTGCGGCTATCAGAAATGAGATTGAAGGCAGTGCATTCACACACCCACTAGGATAAGTGTTTATTTATAAGAACTTGCGTTTATTAGCGTTCATTTGCGGCTGAATATGTTTTTTGAGTTCTTGCGCTGAGTTCTGGCATTACATCCCTAGGTTCTTTTCAAGAACCTCCTGATCCTGTCTACTCCCTCCTTGAGCCTTTCCAGATCGGTGGTATAGGCGAAACGGATATGTGTTTCCGGGGCATTTTCACCAAAATCCATCCCTGGTGTTACCGCCACTCCCATCTGATCCAGCAGGTTCTGAGCAAAGCTGGCGCTATCACATGAGTGCCGGCTACAGTCTCCATATAGGTAGAATGCCCCCTGTGGCCTGACCGAGAATCTGAACCCAAGCTCCTCCAGTGCCGGTAACAGGTAGTCCCGACGCTGTTGAAACAGATCTCTACGCTGTTCCAGAATAGTGGTAGTTTCGTCACTGAATGCCTCCAGTGCCGCATACTGGGCCGGCGTGGGCGCAGCCAGAAAGATATTCTGTGCCAGACGGTCTATGGCATCAGTTGTGTCCAATGGCGCCACCAGCCACCCCAGGCGCCATCCAGTCATGCCATAGTATTTCGAGAAACTGTTGATCACATACAGATTGTCATCGGTCTCGAGTGCGGTGTGGTCTTCAGATTCATAGATCAGACCCTGGTAGATCTCATCCACAATCAGGTAGCCGTCATGGCCCTGCACTACCTGGACTATATCCCGCAGTTCTTCTTTTGAGAGCATGGTACCGGTGGGATTTGATGGCGTTGCGACCATCACTGCCCTGGTATTGTTTTTCCAGCTCTTTTCGATGAGGTCGGCATTGAGCTGAAACCGGCTGTCTGCTCCAACATCCACAGTCTGTGGAATGCCGCCCACCAGATGAACGAAATTCCTATTGCATGGGTAACCAGGATCAGCAAGTAACACACCGTCACCAGGATTGATCAGGACACTCATGAGAAGTTGTAGGGCCCCTGAGGCACCAGGTGTTACTGCGATACGCTCGGGTGCTATCTCCAGGCCATAACGGAGGTGATACTGATTACTGATGGCTTGGCGCAGTTCCGGTAGTCCCATGGCAGGGGTATAGTGGGTACGGCCGTCTTCCAGGGCGCGTAGTCCAGCCTGGATAATGGGTTCAGGAGTGGTAAAGTCCGGCTCCCCCACCTCCATATGCACCACAGAGCGGCCCTGTGCCTCCAGTTCCCGGGCTCGAGCCAGCAGTTCCATAACATGGAATGGCCTGATATTTTTCATTCTATCTGCAGTCAATTTCAAATACCCCGGGAACAGGCGTAAGCCCCTAAATCTAATGGATTAGCTTACCCCAAAGACCGGCATAAAAGCACCTTTAGCTGTCTGGAAAGATACACAAAATCTTGCCCGGAACCGGCGATTCTGGTATAGATACCGCCCTTCATTAGACTGGTTTGTCAGGAGAATTTAATGGTCGCTAAAAAGAAAGCCGAAAAAGAGCTTTCCGGTCCATTCGGCTTCACGCCCTACAAGATCAAGAAGGGTGAGGAGTATATGAATGAAAAACAGGAAGAGCACTTTCGAGCCATCATGGAGGCATGGAAGAAGGACCTTATGGCGGAAGTGGACAGAACCGTACATCACATGCAGGATGAAGCAGCCAACTTCCCTGATCCTACCGACCGGGCAAGTCAGGAATCGGAGTTCAGCCTGGAACTGCGTACTCGTGACCGCGAGCGTAAACTGATCAAGAAAATTGAAGAAACCCTGACACTGATTGACAGCCACGAATATGGCTTCTGTGAATCCTGTGGTGTAGAGATCGGAATCCGCAGACTGGAGGCGAGGCCAACGGCTACCCTGTGTATTGACTGCAAGACCCTGGACGAGATCAGGGAAAAGCAGATGAGCTGATTACCTCTACTGATTGTTAGCGGAAAGCCGGCTTTATAGCCGGCTTTTTCGTTTAAAATATGAACATCTATGAGTGATATTGGAAGATACAGAGGGCGATTTGCCCCTTCCCCATCCGGGCCTTTGCACTTTGGCTCCCTGGTGGCTGCCCTTGGAAGTTACCTGGATGCGCGTAGTCTCAATGGTGATTGGTTGTTAAGAATGGAGGATATAGACCCTCCCCGGGAAAAACCCGGGGCAGCGGATGCAATTCTTAACACTTTGGAACTGTTCGGATTTGAGTGGGATGAAGCAGTGCTGTACCAGAGCAGCCGTATAGATGCCTACCGCGAGATCACTGGCTATCTAACTTCACAGGGACTGGCATATCCCTGTAGTTGTAGTAGAAAACAGGTGGAAACAGCTGGAAGCCAGGGGCCAGAAGGCATTATCTATCCTGGAACCTGTCGCCACGGCACAGAGATTTCCCGCGCTACCAAAACCCTTAGAGTTGTTACCGACTCAGTAGAGATCAGTTTTCCAGATTTGATCCATGGTAGATTCCGGCAGGATCTGGAACGGGATGTGGGTGATTTCATAGTACGTCGGGCCGATGGGCTATACGCCTACCAACTGGCAGTGGTGGTAGATGACGCCTTTCAGAACATTACCCGTATTGTCAGGGGTAGTGACCTGCTCTTCTCCACCCCACGCCAGGTGTATCTGCAACGACTGTTGGGATTACCGCAACCGGAATACTCACATCTGCCCTTGGTAATGGGAGAAGATGGTAGAAAGCTAAGCAAGCAGAGCCTGGCCTGGCCGGTAGATGCTAGTGATCCTCTACCTAGTCTGATACAGGCAGCTAAATTTCTCGGGCAGATCCCTCCTGCTGATGCCCCATCCAATCTGGATGAGTTTTGGGAGTGGGCGATCTCAAGCTGGGACAACTCCTCGGTGCCGGTACAGAAATTTTAGCCTAAGTTTAGGCTTCCCAACTGCGCCAGCCGCATAGCAGGGGGAAATAGAGGCCAAGTCTTATAGGGCGGTCTTCCAGCTGTCGAAATACTGCGGCGTAGCGTTCAAGCTGTCCCCGATATCGCACCTGCTCCTGATCAAGAAACTGCTCGATGTCACTTCCCTCGTGCCAGCCGGTCTTATAATCGATTATCCACCTGATGCCGTCCTCATCGATGAAGGTTCGGTCCACGATGATGCTCACCAGCTTGTGGTTAAGCAACGCACTGAGGGCATATTCTGATCTGGGATCTGCATGTTGATGTGACAGGATCCAACTCCCGCGCTGATCTGAAAGGGTGCGGTTGATGGCGTTGCAGACCCGGGACACCGCTGCATCCAATTCATCCTTGGGTACTCCCAGATGGACCAGGGCATTTCCGAACGCAGGCCGGAGTGAATCAACCTGCTGCTTGCTCCATTTTTCAGCCCCATCCACCGATATCCTTTGCAGATAGCGATGCACCAGGGTTCCCACATGTCTAGCGCTCTCTGTGGCCCAGTCGAATTCCACTCTTTCAGGGTTTGATATCTCTATGGATTGCAGCTGGCTGGAAACAGTAACTGGTTGTACCAACTCTTCCAGGGGCAGTCTCCAGTCACCTGGCAGCCGCCGAATAGCTATGGGCTCACCTGCCTCAACCAGCTCTTCAGATACCACTTCCTGTGGTGCTTCATCTGCAGCCAGTTGTTGAAATGCCTGTCTGATCTCCTCCGCTCCCCACAGAGATGCCAGTAGTGAGCTCTGCTTGGGACTGCGTAACCGATCATTTTTAGCATCAAATTCTGTATGTCCCAGCAGGTGGAGCTGTTTCCTGGCCCTGGTGGCTGCCACATACAGCAGCCGGCCCTCCTCCAGGCGTCCCTTCTCGCTAACCATACTGCGCAGATAGCGGTAGATTGGATCATCATCCATGTCTGCACCCTTGATTGGGGCCAGCAGTAGATCAGAGTCTCCACCTGGGTTGTTGCGCTCCAGCCAGTACATGAGCCTGGATTCATCCACCCTTGGGGTGCGACCCAGGCCAGGAATGATGACATGATCAAACTCCAGCCCTTTAGCGGCATGCATGGTCATCAACTGCACACGTCCATCCGCTTCTATATCAGGAGGCGCATATAGTTTTTCCAGTGCGTCATCCAGTGCAGCAAAGTCATCCAGGTCTCCGCCATGATCAAACTCTTCAAGCAGCTGGAACAGCATCTGTGCCTGCTCCAACTCGGTCTCAGTCTGAGTCACTGCTGCACCACCCAGGGCCAGCCAGTTACCTGCCACCAGTTGACTTAGTGACACTCGTCTCACAGCGTTAAGGCTGTGCTCCATGACCGACACAAATCGCCCCAGTCGTGCCTGGCCATCACTACTTATAGTGGCTGTTACCTCACTGTTTTGGATGAGTTCCCAGATGGTCAGGTCATGATTACCACCAGCCAAAGTCAGCAGGTCACTAAGGACAAGGCCACACCAGGGAGCACGTAGTATGGCCAGCCAGGAGATACGATCCGCGGGGTGCAGCAGTGCCCGGGTTAGTGCCATCAGATCATATATGACCGGACATTCTGAGAGAGGCTCTACATCCATGGCCTGAAACCTGATCCCAGCCTGTTGCAGCTCGGGTATGATAGAAGCCAGATGGCTCCTGGTGCGTACCAGTACGGCCACTGTATCCCCATCCTGGCTTAGAGCCGACTGCACCAGTTCCCGCACTCTTTCAGCCTCGGAGACATCATCGCGCCTGATGTATGGATGTATTGTTACTGCATCCTCAATGGAATTGCTATGGAACGGTATGGAATCGGCATAGGTGACGGCACCTGTAGACATATCCTCCTGTACGGGAAAGATCTGCCGGAACACGCCGTTCACCCAATCCACTATCCCCTGCTGGGAACGGAAGTTTACACACAGGGTGATTGGGAGCATCTGGATGTTGCCAATGCCATCCTGTCTCGCCTTCAGATAGAGCCCAACCTCTGCCTCACGAAAGCGGTAGATGGACTGCATGGGATCGCCCACCACGAACAGGGTTCTGCCATCATCCGGTTGCCAACCCCTGGTTAGCTGTTGCAGGAGTTCAAACTGACCATTTGCGGTGTCCTGAAACTCATCCATCAGGATGTGCTGGATACGGTAATCCAAAGCCATGGCCAGGTCTGTTGGGTTCTCATCATCACCCAGGGCGGTGCGGGCTCCCAGGGCCATCTCGATGAAATCCACCTTACCAATATCGGCCATGACCAGCCGCAACTCTGCCACTGCGATGCGCAGGAACAGAAACAGTGCCTGCATCACCTGCCACTGCTCTTCGGTGTAGCCTGGTCGCGGCAGGCTGCGAACCTGGGCCAGGTTGCGGATAAAGTGTGGGTGTTCCTGCAGGTTTGCCGACAATGCCTGAAATGCCTGCTTCATCTGCTGGCAGATCTCTTTCCCTTCGGTGTTGGTGGTGGGGAAGCCAATCCTCTTATCCACCTTCTGTCTTGGGCTGTCCTTGTCCGTCAATAACAGCTTTGCCAGAGCCTGCCACTGCTGGATATCTTCTGCTTTTGCAGCGGGTAACCGTTCCATGTTCAGGCAGGACATAAGCGGATGATCAGTTTTCCCCTCATGGTGGAGATTGGATGCGGCGAAACTGGCCAGTGTCACCATCTCAGAACCCAAACTGCCGGGGATGGTCATGCTTAATTCTGCCAGGGAGTGTTCCACGGCTCTTTTCAATGCCTGCTCCAACTCCTGTCGTCGCAACCACTCCTCATTGCCACCTACAACATGCCGTAGCCACTGATCACGTTTTGCCAGCATGCTAACCAGTAGCTGCTCCAGTCTGGGTATGTTGTTGTCCAGGTGCCCCAGCAGGGTGGCGACAGCATCGCCCCACTCCCGACCATATTCCAGGTGGCGGATGGCAGCCCTGGCAGCATCCAGGTAGAGCTCCTGTGGGTCATCTATGATGCCGGGCTGCCCACCAAAGGTAGAGAGCAGAGGCAGTTGCCGGGTGAGACCACTGCAGAGTGAATCTATGGTCTGGATCTTGAGTCTGGAGGTTGATTTCCGTATAGACCATTCCAGATCAATGTCCCGTTGCAGTACCTTGCCTGCCAGCTCCCAGGTAAGCTTCGCATGCGGTTGCTCCGGTTCCGGTTGTTCCGCCTTATCCAGGGCCTCCAGAACACGATTACGCATCTCTGAGGCTGCTTTCCGGGTGAAGGTGATCGCAATGATCTCCTCCGGCTCGTTCACCTCTGACAGAAGCCCCAGGTAGCGTTGAATCAGCAGCTCTGTTTTACCCGAGCCCGCAGGTGCCTGCACGATAAAAGAGTGTTCAGGACTCAGGGCCTGTTCCCGCTGGTGCTGATCCTGTATCTGTACGCTATTCACGCCCCTTCCTCCCCGAACTCTGAATCTTCCTGTTCATGTATCCGGCATAACGCCGGGAGGGGGCAGTATTCGCAATCCCTACTGCGGTTCTTCGGGCTAACCTTGGCATGGCCATTCAGCACCTCTGCTGCCAGTAATTCCAGGTGCTCACGCCAGGCAGTGATCAGGTCATTCCAATCGGTATAAACCTTACCGTCCCTGGTTGTGGTAAAGGCCTTAATGCCTGGTACCAGGGCATCGGATTCGGACACCCCGGCAAAGGCCATTTGGGCACGGCTGACTCCAGCCAGAAACACGCCTGCCACCTGCGTATCATCCGTGGTGGCATACAGCGGCAGTTGCGGCTCCTCTATGCGTTGTTCAAACCAGCCCCGATAGCGCAGTTTGCCGGTTTTATAGTCGATTATCAGATGTTTTCCATCAGGCAGGCGGTCCACGCGATCGGCAACTATATCCAGGTTAATGCTGCCGATATCTACACTCTCTTTATGTTCCAGAGAGACTACGCTGAATGGCGTCCGTTCCCGTTCCAGTTGCAACCACTCCAATATGAGTTGTGATACCCGCTCCTGCTCGATCTGGATAAATCTGGGTGCCAGGGTCTCAGGCCTGGATGATCTTAATTGGGCTAGCAGGCTCTCAACTTCAGTGGTGACCAATGACTTCAAATCCGGCTCATCCATTTCCTGCAAGCCACTGAGTGATCCAAGCATTCCCCACAGTTTCTCCAGGACCCGATGTATCATTATCCCTCTGATCCTGGCATCCATCCCCGATACCGGATCTTCAATCACTTTAGTACCCAGTCGGTGGTTGGCAAAGGCCCGAAACGGACATGCTGACTGGTCGGACAAGAGCCGACTACCGCCGCTCACATGGCTACCTGGTGCCAATGCCGGGGCCATATCATCAACCAGCCGTTCCAGATGGGATGAACCAAACCCCAGCTTGCTTTCATCTGGGGTGGTAGCCAGGTCCAGTTGCTCCAGAGTTACTGTTGGAATACCGGCCACCAGGGGACTTACGCGCAGATCATTATCACCATCGCTTTCTGGATGGCTAACTATCACCTCTTCGGCACTGGCTAACAGTCTGTGTGTTATAGCTACCGTGTATTCATATTCACGCTTGGGTGAGGCGTGTGGGAGCTTAAGATTACGTTGCAGGGATATAGGCAGAAGGGGGTTAGGTGAAGCTGGTGCTGGCCATTTATCATCGCTGAGTCCCATCACCCATAGATGGTCAAATCTAAGACCTGCTGCCTCCAGGATTCCCACAATCTGAACCGGTGTCTCTTCACCCTTGGGCTGAAACAGGGTCTCTCCCGCCAGGGTCCGTAGCCGTGCTGTGGCTTCTATCAGATCCATGGAGTGCTGCAGCTGGCCCAGGGTTTGAAATGTGTTCATAACCTGTTTGAAACTCTCTGCCTGTTGGTATTCCGTACTGTTCAGACTTTCATAGCGGGGCCAACCCACGTTGTTCAGCAGAGCATTGAACTCATCCAGCCATTTCTGTGGAGACAGCCTAGTTGGGAGATGATCCAGGCGGAGACGATATGACTCCAGTATCTGTAACAGAAGCGGGCAGCCGCTTGCATCCCTGTTAGAGAATTCATGTCCTTTGCGGATTAGTGTATCCAGGGACATGCTTCGCTCACCCACACGGCTGCGCAGGAAGGCATCCAGGCGCGCCCTACCCTGTCTCTCGCTGGATCCACCAGAGATGAAAGGCGAGCGCAACAGTCGACTAAGATCACCGCTGGGTAGGTTTCCGCTGGCCAGGCGTAGCAGCAGAAATGCATCCACCACCAGTGGGCACTGCTGCAACGGCACACCGAATGAGATATTGAACACAGCAGGTGGATTTAAACTACCGGGTATAAATGAGCCGGGATGAAAACAGCGCCGAAAAACAGTTTCAACCTGGCTGCGTACCTCGGCCAGTTGAGGGATTACCACTCCGACTCTGGCATCTGCATTCATCTGCAAACGTTTGATGGCCCATCTCGCAGCAGCTTCCAACTCCTGGGCGAAATCTTTGGCCTGAAAACGTGTAGCAGTTGCAGGCAGTTCAGCTGCTGTAAGGGTGCTGATACTGCTCCCCTTCTCCTGTAGAAGCTCCAGCAAGGATTGCTGTTGCGGAGTGATCTCATCAAAACCGGCAAGGATTATCTCTGCCGGTGCTGTAAGAATTCCCTCATCAAGCCATTGTGAAATAACCTTTGGTAGAACAGCTGAATCCAGCCATCCATTACTCTTGCATCTGTGTTGATACTCACTTGCCCACTCGAGGAATATCTCAGTCTCACCAGTGGCTGATGTGGTCAACTGTTGTGTGGTTATATTCCAGGACTGAATCAGGCCCCAGGCGTCATGTGCCATGCTCGCGGCACTGGAGGGTCTCAGAATAGAGCCATCCCGATCAAACTGTAGGATTACCTGTTCCCACAAGATACGGGATTGGTGTGATGTAAGCAGAACCTGATCACTGTTACCCTGTTCCACAAGATCCTGAAATTGCGATCCCAGCCAATCACTCCAAGAGATTGTGTTGGCACTCTCCCAAGCCATATGCCCCAGCTCAGCCTGTCTCCGGTCATACCTGCCCTTAAGCTCAAGAGCGAGACGTCTGTTGACAGTCAGGATCAGCCTCTCAGGCCGTATATCAGCCAGGAGGTTGTCCATCTCTATGGTCTGATCAGTGATAATTCCCATATCCCCCAGGTATCTGATTCATGGATCCTGGGGAGATTATGCAAGATAGACAAATAACAAAACAGGTTAATCTGCACAGAATAAAAAACACCGCCGAAATAATGCCGGTTTCAGGCATTATCCGGCGGCGTGTGTTTGTAGACTAAACCTTGAATTGTCGTACCAGTGTCTCCAGCCCACCGCTGAGGTTTGATAGTCTCTCACTGGCATTGGATACGCGGGTAGTATTTTCTGCCCCCTGTTCAGCCAGGCCTGATATCTGGACAATATTCTTGTCTATCTCCTCTGCCACAGCAGACTGCTCTTCAGAAGCACTGGCAATCTGAGTGTTCATATCGGAAATTATGGTTACTGCCTCAGCAATATTCTCCAGGGAATCGGCGGCCTCATTCGCCTTGGTTACCGTCTTCTGAGTAGTGGCACGACTACTGTCCATCACCTTTACCGCTTCTCTGGATCCAACCTGTAGCTTTTCGATCATCTCCTGGATTTCCTGGGTGGACTCCTGGGTACGGCTGGCGAGGGTACGTACCTCATCTGCAACCACGGCAAACCCACGCCCCTGCTCACCTGCCCTGGCTGCCTCGATGGCGGCATTCAGGGCTAGCAGATTGGTCTGTTCTGCAATGCCACGGATCACATCCAGTACCGATCCAATAGACTCACTTTCGTTCTCTAGCCGGTTGATTACTTCAGCGGACTGATCAACCTCAGAGGCCAGCATATTGATGGTAGCAGCAGCCTCACCCACTATGGTCTTTCCGGCCAGTGCCTCCTTGTCGGCATCATTAGCCGCCCGTGCTGCAGCCTCTGAACTCTTGGCAATCTCTTTCACTGTGGAAGCCATTTGGGTAACCGCAGTGGCGGCTTTCTGGGTCTCATCATGCTGCATCAACATTCCATTATTGGTTTCATCTGAAACACTATGTAGTTCATTCGATGATGAAGTGAGTTCACCAGTGGCATCTCCTACCTGACGGATAATGTTCTGGATCTTCTCGGTATAGCGATTAAAGGCCACAGACAGTTTAGATACCTCATCATTACCTGCCACATCCAGCCTGGCAGTGAGATCACCCTCGCCCTGTGATATATCATTCATGGCCAGAGTAGTCTTGCGCAGGGGACAGATTATGCTGTTAGTGATCAGGAATGATAGTGCGGCAAGGAGTCCCAGTATCACCAACACAATGCTACCCAGGGTCATCAATTCCTCGTAGAAGGCTTCTTCTACATCATCAACGTATACACCTGATCCAACAATCCATCCCCAGGGACTAAACCCTTTAACGTAGGAGATCTTTTGCACCGGATCATCCGAGCCTGGTTTGGGCCACAGATATGGCACTATCCCACTACCACTCTTTTTCACAGTATCTACAAATTCAACGAACAGTTTTTTACCATTCTCATCTGTTTTATTAGACAGGTCCTTGCCATCCAGCTCCGGCTTGATCGGGTGCATTACCATTTTTGGATGCATATCGTTGATCCAAAAATAGTTGCTTTCGTCATAACGCAGGGTCTTGATAACCTTGAGTGCGGCACTCTTTGCAGCTGCTTCATCCATTTTGCCTTGTTCCACCAACCCCTGGTGTACTGAAAGAATACTATGGGCCACCTCTACCAGTTTCCGCGTCTGCTGTTCTTTCTCCTGCAGCATTTTGGAATCAAATATTGAAAGTGAAATCACTGTAACCAGGATAACGCCAGTAAGGGCGAGTATGGTGAGTAACCATAGGCGGGCGTGGATCTTAAGGTTTCGCATCATATTCATGTGCGTAACTCCTCTGGATAAGAATTTATCTAATTCAGAGCGTTATTTTTGTTGTCACTCAGCTGTTAGTAGCGTCCTTCACACTCCTTTTCTTTAACTAATGGAGGATAGATATTAATTATCTGGTATCTAACTATCTGCCGGTATTTATTTTTTTCCTAAAGATAGATTTGAACATGCCGATAGGTGTTATGGGAATCTAATGCAGAAAATGCAGATGAATAAGATTAAGTCAGATAGTTATGGAGGGAATTATGGCTAGTGGAGAGTTGGATCATAATCGGTTGTTATTGGAAATTGACAACAGGATAAGAGAACTAAACCGCAGAATCATAAATCCTGTCATCCCAGAGTTGGCACTGGATGACCTGAGCCCGGTACTCAAACTTGTGGCCATGGCCAGGGCGGCATATCTTAAGGAGCTGTTTGATTTGGCCGGCGTAGTTGGTGAGCAGATACCTTCCCCAGGCCAAGTCACCAAACTAAGCCATCTGCGTACCACCTATGAGGAGTTGGTTACTGGAGTACAAGCTCTGGAGTCGGCTATAGAGCGTGGGTATCTGGATGTGCAGGGATGATTTTGCCCATTATTAGAAGACACATGTTTCTAGATAACATGCAGAAAAAGATTATATAACGCCAAATTACATAACTGTATTTTCTCCTATTGATCCCCCACTGCCCCTGTTGAGAGACTACCTTTATACGTATGTCCTACGTATTAGCCATCGACCAGGGAACTCAATCTACCCGAGCTACCATCCTGACCAGTAATGGTCAGATCAAGGCTCATACATCACAACCTGTAACACTAACCCGGCCAGGGATCGACCAGGTAGAACAGGATGCAGAACTTCTGGCAGCATCAGTAGAGACATGCATTAAACAGGTACTTTCTAAGATCCCATCTGAGATTCGTTCTGCTGTTGAATGTTGTGGTATTGCAACCCAACGCTCTTCTGTGTTGGCCTGGGACACTGCAGGTAAACCTGTATCTGCCGCCCTGAACTGGCAGGATACTCGTGGCAAGGATCAATTATCACAGTTGCAGAAGTATGCATCTGAAATAAAGCACTGCTCTGGTCTGCCCCTCTCGGCGCACTACGGCGCCAGTAAGCTACGTTGGCTGATTGAAAACTGTAAAAATGATCAGGGCATAAGGTTGGGATCGATCTCCAGTTTTTTGTTGTCCAGAATCAGCAACGTGGATACCAGCCTGGTGGATCATGCCAATGCCCAACGTATGCAGCTGCTGGATATCTCTTCCAGGCAGTGGTCACCATCACTATTACAGCTGTTTGGTGTAGCTGAAGAGCTGCTGCCACATCCATGCCCGGTCCAATATGACTTCGGGTCACTGAGAGATTTTGCTATACCGATAACGGCCATGAATGGAGATCAGAATGCGGCCTGGTTTGGTTCCGGAATGCCGAAAGCTGGAGCCACTCTGGTAAACCTGGGAAGTGGTGGTTTCATTCTTACCCAACAGACTGCAGGAAGTGGATTACCCAGCCTGCTCTCCACAATTGCATGTAGTGACGATGTAGATACAGATTACCTAATGGAAGCCACAGTCAATGGCTGTGGTAATGCCCTGCAGTGGTTGGCCGAGAACTATCACATTGATAACTACCAGGTAAAAGTTGCACCAGCACTAGCTCATACCAGCAAGCCACCAATATTCCTGAATACAGTTGGTGGTCTGGGCTCACCCTGGTGGGTGTCTGGCCTGATTCCCGGGTTTCTTGAGCAGCATGAACCACTCTCAGAAGCCCGGATGATAGCCGGTGTATGCGAGAGTATCCTGTTCCTGATCTATGCAAATCTCCTGGAGA
Organism: Chromatiales bacterium; assembly: GCA_028278145.1. GTDB lineage: Bacteria > Pseudomonadota > Gammaproteobacteria > Chromatiales > Chromatiaceae > JAAGZL01. The sequence goes on from JANQEV010000134.1 coordinate 14,518, forward strand.
TTCAGAAGGTTAAAACCATAAGTGAACTGCAATTGAGTGGAGGACTGTCGCAGTTGGATCATATGTGCCAAAAACTGGCTAATCTTAGTGGATTGCAGGTAAAGCGTATGCACCATTCTGAGTCTACTACCAAGGGAATAGCCTGGATTGCCTATGGAAAACCGGAAAAATGGTCCATTTCGGGGTATGATAGTTTCCAGCCTGAAGCTGATGAAGGCCTCAGATCACGTTTTGTACAGTTTGTTGATCAGCTAAGTAGATACATTGAAGGAGCAGGCAATGGATAGCAAAAAGATACCCCAACTGGTGGCACATCGGGGTTATATGGAGAAGTACCCGGAGAATAGCTGGATGGGTCTCAAGGCCGCGATGGACGTAGGTGCCTGCTGGATTGAGTTCGATATCCAGATGTGTAGAGATGGCAAGTTTATCCTGCTGCATGATGCATCACTGAAACGCACGGCAAAGATTGAAAAGACCGTGTTTGAGATCGATCTTGCTGACCTCAAAACCATCAGTGTGCATGAACCGGACAGGTTTGATCATAAATATTACCCCCTGCCGGTTACCACTCTGGAAACAGTTTTGTGGAAGATATCTCATTACCCGCAGATATCCATGATGGCAGAGATCAAGGAAGAGAGTCTCAAGTACTGGGGTATACCCAAGGTAATGGATGCACTTCTGGGTAAATTGGCCCCACATGCTGACAACTGTGTATTGATTTCATTCAGTTATGAAGCGCTGGAATATGCCCGTGCGCACAGCGACATGAAGATAGGCTGGGTGCTGGATAAGTTTGATCACGAGCATAAAAAACGTGCTCTTCAGTTACAACCGGAATTTCTGGTATGTAATCATCAGAAACTGCCTGATAATGAGCTGCCCTGGCACGGTCCCTGGCAATGGATGCTCTACGATATAGCTTCACCAGAGGAAGCCCTGTTATGGGGCAGGCTTGGTATAGACCTCATAGAAACCAAAAATATTGGAGTCATGCTGAAGGACGATACCCTATTACAACATGCCTGTTACCATGGAGTATGACGTAACGGTTATAGGTGCTGGTATACATGGTGCAGGAGTGGCCCAGGCAGCAACAGCAGCCGGCTACAAAACTCTTGTTCTGGAACAATATCTACAAGCAGGGTCGGCCACTTCCAGCCGTTCATCCAAACTAATCCATGGTGGTCTGCGTTATCTGGAAACGGCACAGTTCGGACTGGTCTGGGAGTGCCTGACCGAACGTCGCAGGCTGCTTAGGAATGCCCCTGATCTGGTTCAACTGGTCCCATTTCTGATCCCGGTATATAAACACACCCACCGCGGACCCATCACTATAGCGCTTGGGCTCATGCTCTACACAATTCTTGGTGGAGGAGGATTCAAGCGGATTCCAAAGTCGCAGTGGGGAGAACTGGATGGTGTAATGAGTGAGGGACTTAAGGCGGTGTTTCAGTACTATGATGCTCAAACCGATGATCAGGTCCTGACCCAGGCGGTGCTGCAATCAGCGCAGCAGCTTGGCGCAGAGGTAAAACTGGGTTGTGAATTCCATTCGGCACAGGCGGGAGTAAATGGCTGTGAGGTAGAGTTTCAGCATGATGGTGTAAGCCAGAAGATTAACACCGGAGTTCTGATCAATGCTGCTGGCCCCTGGGTTAATAGAGCACTGGAGAAAATTGACCCTCTCCCCAGACGCTTGGATATAGACCTGGTTCAGGGATCACATATCCTGATCCCTGGAACACTGGAGCATGGTGTTTACTACCTGGAGGCGCCCCAGGATCATCGGGCGGTTCTGGTTATGCCATGGGATGACGCCATTCTAATCGGTACTACTGAGACCAGATATCAGGGGGATCCGGCAGATGTCATACCGATCGAATCTGAGATCGATTACCTGCTTGAGGTGTATAACTACTACTTTTCAGCTGCTGTGACAGAGTCACAGATTATTTCCAGCTTTGCTGGACTGCGGGTACTGAAGCGGGAGCATAGCCGGATATTCCACCGCTCACGTGAGACTATTTTGCATATAGACAAAAAGAACTGTCCGCGGGTCCTGAGTATCTATGGCGGTAAGCTTTCATCCTATCGTGCCACGGGTGCAAAGGTGATCAGGCAAATTGCACACCTGCTGCCAGAGCGCACTAGAAAGGCAGACACCAGGACTCTTCCTTTACCAACTTAACTACTCTGTTTCACCCAGTTGATCCATTAGTTCAAACATGGCATCCGCCATGGCACTGGCCGATGTAACGGAACTCTCTTCCTCACCAACCCCTGGTTCCCGTTGCTCTGTAACTTTTATATTTCCATCATCTGTATCTTGGATGGTTATTATAATCTTCATCTGACTTCCCAAGCTTTAACATGTTCCATTCATTTTCTATGGTCATGATTATTATATGAGTCACCCAGCAACTGCCAGGCTGGCATATGATGCCAGTTTGAAGAAAAAATAACAGTGGTATCTAAGCCTATCAGGCGGTTTCAAGACAAGCTGTCAACAAACCTTTAATGTCAGGAATACAGGAACCACAATTGGTGCCAGCACCAAGACACTCTCCTATCTGTTCTACTGTGTCCAGGCCCTGGTCCATTATGCCTTCCAGGATACGTTTTTCCCCTACTCTATTGCAGGCACATATGATTCGCCCAATATCTTCACCACCTGCTGGTGCTATGCCTGACAATAGGCTTGCCCTTTCGGCTGCATTAATGTTTTCCTGGGCAAACATGTGTCCTATCCAGTCCCGAGGTGGCAGATTAATGTCCGGTCCAATGAACACGCTGCTCTCTAATATTCCATCAACGAACCTTGCCGCCCGGTAGCGTTGGGCTGAGTGATCGAAATATTCTACCCAATCCACCTGCTCTGTCTCTTCACACAGCCAGTTACGGGCAGCACCCGCCCAATCATCTGGCAGCAGTTCACCGGCAATCTCATAGCGCCAGTAACCGTCACCTCGGGAGCGTGACCAGTAGCTGAGATTATCTGGTTGCAGTAGACGTCGCGAGAACATGAAACCGTACCAGGATGGTGCATATGGTTCGACCCTGGCTGGCATGTGCTTGGATTCAGGCTGTCCTGATAGCGGGTCTGTTTCAGAGATGACCAGGCGGTTGACGCAACCATTGACAGTAAACTGGTCATTCCAGTGCATGGGCACAAATATACTGCCAGGGCGTTGTCCACCAGTAACCTGAATCCGCACAATAATCTGGCCTAATGTAGTAGTTACCCTGGCCAGTGCGCCTTCGGTGAGTCTGTACCTATGGGCATCAGCAGGATGCATCTCTGCATATGGCTCAATGGTATGGCTGGCCAGGCGTGATGACTTACCTGTTCTAGTCATGGTGTGCCAGTGATCCCGCACTCTCCCAGTGTTAAGAACCAGTGGCCATTCACGATTGGTGCTGTGTGCAGGAGGGCGCTGCTTTACTGTAACCATCCTGGCACGGCGGTTGGATGTAAAGTATTTCCCATCTACAAACATTCTCTGGGTACCGTATGGTGCCTGATCACTAATCGGCCACTGCATTGGCTTCATGGCTGCATAATCTTTATCACTGATAGTCGATAAGACACCGATATTGAAGGCACGGTCATCGTTATTACCCCAGGCAGATAAGGCAGCGTGTTCACGGAAAATCTCAGCCGGTTGCAGATATGGAAAATGTGCGGCAAACCCCATGTATCCAGCTACCTGACTTATTATCCACCAGTCCTGCCTGGCTTCTCCAGGAGAAGGCATGAAGGGTCGTTGTCTTGAGATCCGTCGCTCGGAATTGGTTACAGTTCCAGAGCGTTCTCCCCAAGTCAGGGCCGGTAGCCGCACCTGGGCCAGATTTACCGTGTCTGTGTCGCTCATACAGTCAGAGACCACCAGAAATTCACACTTACTGAGGGCTCTGCGCACCTGTGAGCTGTCTGGCATACTCACTGCTGGGTTGGTACCCATAATCCACAGGGCCTTGATCCCGCCCTCTTCAACGGCCCGAAACATGTCCACGGCCTTGAGCCCGGATTTCTCAGGTAGCTTGGGACTGCTCCAGAACTCCTGGACCAGCTTGCGATGTGTTGGGTTTTCCAGTTCCATATGGGCCGCCAACTGGTTGGAAAGTCCGCCTACCTCACGTCCACCCATGGCATTGGGTTGTCCGGTAAGAGAGAACGGCCCCATACCAGGCTGTCCGATCCTCCCGGTATACAGATGGCAGTTGATGATGCTGTTTACCTTATCTGTCCCGCTGCTGGATTGATTTATCCCCTGGGAGAACACAGTCACTACACGTTCTGTGCGGGCAAACAGATTGTAAAAGCTGATCAGGTCCTGTTCCGGTATCTCACACCCTTGCGCGACCTGTTCAATGTGGGGTGCAGTTGTCCTGGCAGCAGACAGGGTTTCCTTAACCCCATCCACACTCTGCTGCAAAAAGATGTCATCACCCTCACCAGTTTCTTCCAGGTAGCTCAGAAGCCCGGCAAACAGCAGGGCATCGCTACCTGGTTTAATTGGCAGATGTAGATCTGCCAGCTGGGTAGTGGCGTTCTGACGTGGGTCTATCTGCACTACCTGCAGATCAGGATTATCCTCCACAGCCCGAGTTAAGCGACGGAAGAGTACTGGATGGCACCAGGCAGTGTTAGAACCAACCAGCACCACCAGATTGGCCTGTTCCAGATCATCATAGCTGCAGGGGACTATATCGCCACCAAAAGCCCGTTTGTGGCCGGCTACAGTGGAGGACATACAGAGACGGGAGTTGGTGTCGATATTAGCCGAGCCGATGAATCCCTTCATTAACTTATTGGCTACATAGTAATCCTCAGTCAAAAGCTGACCGGAAACATAGAAGGCCACGGCATCTGGTCCATGCTGCTCGATGATGGCACTAAAGCGCTCTGCTATGGTGGTTAGGGCCTGGTCCCAGCTTACCTGCTCCCCGGATATTTCTGGAGTCAGAAGTCTGCCCTCCAGGTTTACCGTTTCATGCAGGGCCGCACCCTTGGAACATACCCGCCCCAGATTGGAAGGATGGGCCTCATCTCCCGACACACTTAACATTCCGTCGGAGTTGAATTTTGCCGCTACACCACAACCTACGCCACAGTAGGGGCATGTGGTGTTTACTTCGTCGCTACTCATCGGTTCCAAGATCCGCTTCCTATTTCTTGATTACTGCTTGTATGTGCGGTCTCAGATGGACCTGATTAATCTATGAGCCATGGCTCTCTTATTACTCCTGGATGGAGGATGAAAAGTCTAGAAACACCTGTTGGTTTTCAACCTTCACAGGAAACACCCGGGCACAACCTTTATCCGGTGCCACGGCCTCACCACTCTCCAGCTCCAGAGTCCAGCTATGCAGTGGACATGTGACCTGACGTCCAGCCACCAGACCATCAGACAGTGGGCCGCCCTTGTGTGGGCACTTGTTGCGCAGGGCAAACACCTTATCTTCACTATTGCGGAACAGGGCAATGGCGCCCTCCTCTGATTCAATCACCCGTGAACCCATGGCTGGAATATCGTTAATCGTGCCTACTTCAATCCAGTTATTACTCATTACACACCTCAAAAAAAGTATTAGACGACCTGTGCTTGTTTAACTTCAGGTTCATGAACTGTCCCCAGTCGTATGGGAATAAATTCCTGAGACTCGGTACCCTTGACCCGTTCATCCCAAGGATCCACCTGGGCCACAGCCTGGGATATTTTGAAGCGTTCAATGAGTACTGCCTTTCCTGTTTCATCTTCCAATAGGCGTTTTTTTACATAACCCAGCCCAACCCGTTCCACCCATGGTGCGGTACGTTCCAGATAGCGGGCTTCTTCGCGGTAGAGCTGGATAAAGGCAGCACACAGATCCTTCACCTCCTGCTCTGTCTCTACCCGGCACAGCAGATCAGTGGCTCGCACCTTGACACCACCGTTGCCACCGATGTGAATCTCCCATCCGGAGTCAATGCCTACTACACCAAAGTCCTTGATGGTGGCTTCGGCACAGTTACGTGGGCAACCTGAGGCGGCGATCTTGAACTTATGCGGCATCCAGGAACCCCAGGTCATCTCCTCAAGGTCTATGGCCATCTGGGTTGAGTCCTGGGTTCCGAAGCGGCACCAGGTTGAACCAACGCATGCCTTCGCGGTGCGCATGGATTTGCCATAGGCATGGCCGGAGACAAAACCTTTATCATTTAAAAACTCCCAGATGGCTGGCAGATCTTTTTTCTCTACACCTAGAAGATTGATGCGCTGTCCGCCGGTAATATTTACTTCTCCCACGTTAAATTTGTCTGCAGCATCGGCTATGGCGCGTAACTGATCAGGCGTGGTCTTGCCGCCAAAGATCCGGGGGATCACAGAGAAGGTTCCATCCTTCTGGATATTTCCGTGCACCCTCTCATTGACCAGTCGAGATCTGGGATCATCCATTGCCTCTCCCGGCCAGGTGGATATCAGGTAGTAGTTGAGTGCCGGACGGCAGCTTTGACAACCATCAATGGTGCGCCAACCCAGCTTGTCAAACAGGTTATGCATCTGTTTGATCTGGTGGTCACGGATAGCTGCGCGCACCTCATCATGGGTAAGATCAGTGCAACGGCACATGGGTTTATGGTCTGGGGCAGAGTAATCACCACCCAAAGTATCGGCCAGGATCTGCTCTACCAGTCCTACACAAGAGCCACATGAGGCTCCGGCCTTGGTGTGCAGTTTCACATCATCAACTGTAAACAAACCCTCAGCAGCTATGGCCTTGGTAATATCGCCCTTGCACACACCATTGCAGTCGCACACCTGATCACTGTCGGCCATGGCCGCAGCCTTGGACTGTCCACCGTGGCCAGCATCACCCAGGTTGTCTTCACCAAACAGCAAGTGATCACGGATGTCGGTGACGTCGGTCTTTTCCCGCATCAGCTTGAAGTACCAGGCGCCATCAGTAGTGTCGCCAAACATTACTGCGCCATCGACCTTGCCATCTTTTAGAACAATCTTTTTATATACCTTGCTGGCCGGGTCCTGGAAGGTGATCTCATCAGTATCCTCACCACCCTCAAAGTTACCGGCCGAGAATAGGTCAATGCCGGTCACCTTGAGCTTGGTAGAAGTGACGGAGCCTTCATAACGACCATAACCAAGCTGTGCCAGGTGATTGGCACACACCTTGGCCTGCTCAAACAGTGGAGCTACTAAACCATATACGGTCCCACGATGCTGTACGCACTCACCCACAGCATATACGCGCGGATCAAAGGTCTGCATGGTGTCATTCACCACAATGCCACGTTCGCAGTATATTCCGGCCTTCTGGGCCAGCTCCATGTTGGGGCGTACACCTACTGCCATGACCACTAGGTCGGCATCTAGCTCTGATCCATCTGCAAACTTGATTCCGGTTACTCGCTTGTCACCAAGCAAGGCTGCAGTCTGGGCCTCCAGGAGAAAATTCAGACCGTCCTCTTCCAGTGAAATACGTAGCAGATCCGCCGCAGGCTTATCCAGCTGACGTTCCATGAGCTTGTCCATCAGATGTACTACGGTGACTTCCATACCCTGCTTTTTGAGACCGTTGGCTGCCTCCAGACCCAACAGACCACCACCTATGACTACAGCCTTTTTGTGGTTCTTGGCGGTATCCAGCATGACATTCACGTCGGCTATATCACGGAAGCCGATTACACCCTCAAGTTCCGCACCAGGAACCGGGATAATGAATGGGTGGGAACCGGTTGCTATCAGCAGACGGTCATATGGCATAACCTTGCCCAGTTCTGTGATGACCTGACGTCTGATGCGATCGATCTCGATTACCGGGTCACCGGTATACAGGGTTATGTTGTGCTCTTCATACCACTCACGACTATTAAGAATGATATCGTCTATGGTCTTCTCGCCAGCCAGGACAGGTGACAACAGAATGCGATTATAGTTGGGGTGCGGTTCGGCACCGAAAACAGTGATATCGAACTTCTCCACCTCATCCAGCTTCAGCAGCTCTTCCAGGGTGCGTATCCCTGCCATGCCATTACCGATTAACACCAGCTTCTCTTTCATTACTATCCTCACCTAAGTTGCAGTGACGGCAAGTCACATATTCATTGGTGTGTCTTATTGCAATGGGTGTGCCAAAACATCCTTATGTCACTAATAACAGGTGGTTACACAGCTATTAACACATTTGTTACATATTCGTTTGCTTGCTATGAGAGGAGTAGCGCACCGTATTGGTGCCATATGGTCTTGAGTGAGCCATGTGTGCGCTGGAATTGATCAAAACTGCTGAATCAGTGTCCTTTTTCTGACCAAAAAGTGTTTGTGCCCGAAATTGGTCTGAACACAGCTCAATCTGCACCCATATTGGGCATCTCTAAGGAGGTATATTTTCTGAAAAATATAAAATAATAATAAAAAACTTATAGTTACAAAGATGGCACGGTTCTGGCTATTACCCAGATGTAATATTTTTTTAACTGTGAGGTAGTTATGTCAGAAACCAAACTTAATCTGTTCTCCTTTACCGGGAAGATCAGGACATTGCATCTAACCTGGTTTGCATTTTTTTTAACTTTTATGGTCTGGTTCAACCATGCACCACTCATGGCCATGATCCAGGAGACCTTTAACCTGACCAAGCAGGAAGTCAAGGCGCTCTTGATCATGAACGTGGCCCTGACTATTCCGGCGCGCATCGTCATAGGTATGCTGGTGGATCGCTTTGGTCCACGTATCACCTACTCCATGCTGCTGTTTGTATCCAGCATCATCTGTTTCATATTTGCCTTTGCTGACGACTACGCCACCCTGGCCTTGAGCCGTTTTGCCCTGGGCTTTGTTGGTGCCGGTTTCGTAATCGGCATTCGTATGATCGGTGAATGGTTTCCTGCCAAGCAGGTGGGTCTGGCCGAGGGTATATATGGTGGCTGGGGTAACTTCGGTTCCGCTGCTGCTGCTCTCTCCCTGCCAACAGTTGCACTCCTGTTTGGAGGCGATGAAGGGTGGCGTTATGCCATAGCTGCAACTGGTGTTATTGCCCTGGCCTACTCATTTATCTATTACAACATGGCTCGCAATACCCCCAAGGGCTCTACCTACTTCAAGCCCAAGAAGACCGGTGCCATGGAAGTGACCAGCAAGGGAGATTTCTTTTTCTATCTGCTGATGAATATCCCCATGTATGCAGCATTGGCGGTCCTGGCCTGGAAATTGGGCCCGGATAATCTAAAGATGCTGGGCGCAGCTACAACCAACCTTATATATGCTGGTCTGGCTGTTCTCTATGCCTATCAGACCTCTCAGGTATGGCGTATCAACAAACATGTATTCAAGGAAGAGGTAGCTGAAATCCATAAATACAAGTTTAAGCAGGTGGCGATACTGGATCTGGCCTACCTGGTAACCTTTGGTTCGGAACTGGCTGTAGTCTCCATGTTACCCCTGTTCTTTCGCGATACCTTTGATTTGAGCCTGGTACAGGCTGGGTTGCTGGCATCTGGGTTTGCTTTTATGAATCTGGTGGCACGTCCTACCGGTGGTCTTCTTAGTGATAAGTTTGGCCGCAGAAAATCATTGACCATTCTGATTGCAGGTTTGGCTGCCGGCTATTTCCTGTTGAGTAATATCACTTCTGAGTGGCCGGTGCTGTTAGCAGTTCTGGCGACCATGGCCTGCTCCTTCTTTGTGCAGGCTGGAGAGGGTGCAGTATTTGCCATTGTTCCACTGGTAAAACGCAGGATGACTGGACAGGTGGCAGGAATGGCCGGGGCCTATGGTAATGTTGGTGCCGTAACCTTTCTCACCGTGTTCTCCTTCGTGACACCATCAATATTCTTCATGGTAATCGCAGGAGCTGCTATTTTTGTACTGGCAATAGTGCAATTCCTGGATGAGCCGGAAGGACATACTGCAGAAGTTCTGGAGGATGGTACCGTACAGATGATTGAGGTGAGTTAACAATATATAAGTACACCAGCCCTCAAGTTTGAGGGCTGGTGTTCATGCAATTCTCTATACTGAAATAACTATGACGGCCAGACTTGAAATAGATTACGCCTTTCGTAGCGAGGCAGGTGTTAAATCAAAGAATGACGACACCTGTAATGTGTACCTGCCTGAAGACCAGCAGCTCGCTACCAAGGGGGCTGTCGCTGTCATTGCAGACGGTGTCAGCAGCAGTGAAGGTGGCGGCCATGCAAGTCAGGTATGTGTATCCAGCTTTATCAGTGACTACTACAGTACTCCTGAATCCTGGACCGTAAAAACGTCTACCGGCAAGATATTGGGAGCCCTTAATCGCTGGCTCTACAACCAGGGGCAGAACCTTTACGACTCGGTACAGGGCATGGTTACAACCTTCAGCGGTATGGTGATCAAATCAACCACTGCTCATATCATGCATATTGGTGATTCCAGAATCTACCGCTACCGTAATGGAAATCTAGAGCAGCTTACCCGTGACCATAGGGTATGGATGTCGAATAATCGTGAGTTTCTGTCCCGGGCCATGGGTGCAGATATCAATATAGATATCGATTACAAGGCTATAGATATCAAAACTGATGATATCTTTCTTTTCAGTACCGATGGCGTACATGACTTTCTTACCAACACTGAACTTAAGGACATCCTACAGCCCCAGATCATCAATCTGCAGGTCGCTGCCAACCAGATGGTAGAGACTGCACTGAACAACAGCAGTAATGACAATGTCAGCGTCCAATTGATCAAGATCCTGCAATTACCAGAGGAGAGTGATGCGGAACGTCTAAAAAGGATTGCCGACCTGCCCTTTCCTCCTGATCTGAAGCCAGGAATGAAGATAGACGGTTACCAGATTATTCGAGAGTTGCACGCCAGCAGTCGCAGTGAGGTGTTTCTGGCCCTTGAGATGGATAGCGGTAACAAGGTAGTGCTCAAGACACCCTCAATAAACTACCGGGATGACCCTGATTATATCGACGCTTTTCTACACGAAGAGTGGGTGGGACGGCGCATAAACAATGCCCATGTCCTGCGTATCCTGGATCCGGTGGACCGGCGCTTTCTCTATAATGTGACAGAGTATGTGGAGGCCCAGAGTCTGGGACAATGGATTGGGGACAATACTCCTGTTGATATGCAGCAAATGCGTAGTGTTGCGGAGCAGATAGCTAACGGCCTGCGTGCGCTGCACCGCCTGGAGATGGTGCATCAGGACCTGAAGCCAGACAATATCCTAATAGACAAGCATGGCACGATAAAACTGATTGACTTTGGGTCCACCAGGATAGCCGGGCTGGAAGAGATCCATAACAACAGTGGGAAGGTAACACCCCAAGGTACTCTCAACTACGCGGCACCAGAATGCCTGCGGGGAGAGCGGTGTAGTTTCGCATCGGACCTGTTTTCACTGGGTACGATCCTGTATGAGATGCTCACCAGTAAACTACCCTATGGTGAGAGTGATACACCTCAACTCAGGAAACATCTAACTTACACTTCGGCCAGAATATATAACCAGGAGATCCCCACATGGGTGGATGCAGCTCTGGAAAAAGCAGTGCACCCCAATCCAGCCAGGCGTTATGATACCTTGTCTGAATTCCTCCAGGACCTGAAACGCCCCAGCCCGAACTTCATAGACCCATCTGAGCTACCGTTATTGGAACGTAATCCCGTCCGCTTTTGGCAGACTGTTAGTGTCATAATGGTATTGCTTAATCTATTGTTGGCATATCTGCTTATTAGTAGCTAAATATTGCTACAGCCCTATCTAAATTCAATAGTTCAGTCCTGTATCAGATATACTTTGCCACCAGTCGTATTACATGGGCTGCTGTCCTGTAAATCTCCAGGCAAATTGTTATTATGCTATTACTAAGAAATATATAAATATGGCAACAGACATCTCCATATGAGCAACATTATCGAAAAGCTAAAATTTCTCATTGTCGATGACTATGCGGATATGCGCAGTGTTCTGCAGAACATGTTGCTATCATTTGGGGTACAAAATATCGATATGGCATCCAACGGCAAAGACGCCATCAATGCTATAGAGCGACAACGGTACGACGTTATTCTGTGTGACTACAACCTGGGAGAGGGACGAGATGGTCAACAGGTACTGGAGGAGATCAGGCATCGTAAGCTGATAGGTGTAGGTACCATTTTTCTGATGGTTACGGCTGAAAATACCCGGGTTATGGTGATGGGTGCGGTTGAATATGAACCAGATTCCTATCTAACCAAGCCATTTACCAAGGATCTACTGGGACAACGCCTCACCAAGCTGCTTACCATGAAGGCTGATCTGATAGAGATTGAGCAGGCCATAGCGAACCGAGACCATGATCTGGCCAACCAGCTGATTGATGACAAGCTGAAGAAGAAGAAAAGCAAGAATCATAAAATCCTCCTGCGTCTGAAGGCCGAACTTGCCTTACAGGACCGTTACTATGACGAGGCAATCAGTATCTACAAAGGTGTTTTGGAAAACCGCGAAATAGCCTGGGCCAGGCTTGGTTTAGGCAAGGCCATGTACTTCAAAGAGAACTACGCTGACGCCAAAGAGCTCTTTGCTGAACTAATTTCAGAAAATGAGCGTTTCATGTCAGCCTATGACTGGCTGGCAAAGACACAACAGATGTTGGATGAGTTCAAGGAGGCCCAGAGCGTCCTGCAGAAAGGTGCAATCCTCTCAGCCAAGGCAATCCCAAGACAGGAGGCACTGGCCGAGCTCGCACTGAAAAACGGTGATGATAAAACAGCAGAAAAAGCGTTGCTCCAGGCTGTATCTCTTGGCAAACACTCCATCTATAAACACCCATCAATGTTTTCAAATATTGCACGGATCAAGGCCAAGAATGGACAGCAGGCTGAAGCCGAACGTTTTGTAAGAGATATAAATAAAAGTTTTAAAGACAATCCAGAGGCAGAGCTTTATACCGCTATCTCCAATAGTATGATCCTGGAAGATGAAGAAGCGGCATATAAGAATATGAAAATCGCCTCGAAGCTGTTCGACAAGCTAGGATCTAGCACTTCGGCACAGATTGCCGTGGATATGGCCAAGGCCTATTCACACGCTGGTGATGAAGAGAAGGCTAAGCAGGTATTACACCAGGCTGCGAGTAACAACCACACCGACGCTGAAGTGTTAAAGGGGATAAGCGATACTTTGGGTCAGCTCCAGCTTGAGGAGGACCCACAAGCGATAATTTCTGAAATCAGGAAGAAGGTTATCAAACTTAATAATGAGGGAGCCAAACTGGCAAGGGATGGACAGCTGAAAGAGGCCACGCAACTGTTTGAGGATGCTGCAGAGGGTATGCCGGCCAATATAGTGGTAAATCTGAATGCTGCCCGCACTTTTCTCATGTACATGGAGCAGACAGGAGTAACCAAAGATCTATCCGTTAAACTGGAGAAATACCTTAGACGCGCACAGAATATAGAGCCGGATAACAGGACACTCCTAAGTCTTAAAAAGCGTTCGACAAAACTTCTGGAATCAAATAGCTGAGGTCTGAGATATGCTCTTTTACGATGTCCTTGCATCCATTATTCATGACATGAAAAACTCACTTGGTATGGTTATCAACCGCCTGGATGAAGTGGTTGCAGAGATGCCATCTGATGCAAATGATTCAGCAAAAATCACCAGTATCCAGCAAGAGGCAAAACGCCTGAATAACAACCTGATTGAGTTGCTCACTCTCTACCGCATGGAAAACGAACGTATTGCGCCAGTCATTGATGAGGTGGATGTGATGAGTTTTCTGCAGGAGTCTATGGCAGAAAACCAATCTGCTGCCAATGCAACAGGGATCGACATAGGCTGTAACTGCAGCGATGATCTGATTGGATATTTTGATGAGGGTCTGGTGCATGGCATTATCAATAACCTGATCGGAAATGCCTTAAGGTACACTCAGAGTAAAATAGAACTGTCCGCATCAGAACAGGACGGATATCTGGTTATCAGCGTAGAGGATGATGGTTCTGGCTTCCCGGAACAGATGCTCAAGGCCCAGGAGGCAGAAATAAACAGCAATGGTATTGCAGATGGCAGGACTCTACTCGGAATCCACTTCGCCAATCTGGTAACCAAAATGCACAAGAATAAAGATAAAACAGGGTATATACAGCTAAGTAATAACGGCAAGCTCAAGGGTGGGTGTTTTTCCATCTACCTGCCATAGCTGCAGTAAAAAACTTCCCCGCGTTGGACTGCGGGGAAGTGATTTCACTAGTTTACCAACTTACTTCACTGCTGTTACTTGAGGCAGATCCTTCTTACCAAAAACCACCACGGCTTCAAGATAGTAAGCCTCCAGCTTACTGCCTTTTTCCTTCAGAACATCATAGGCATCTGCACTACGAACTCCGTTAGCACAGAAGAATATGATTGGTTTATCTGTAGGCAGTGATGGAATAGCTGCCTCCAGTTCATCCATAGGGATTACCTTGGCGGTCTTGGTCTTAAAAGTTCCATCTTCAGCAATTTCAGAACGTTCACGGACGTCAATCCAGTAGACGCTATCCGGGGCTTCTTTCATTAGACGGGTAAACTTCTGAATCGGCATCATTCCCTTGTCATCGGCTGTAGCAGTTGAGGTTGGCACAGCACCTGAAGCACCGTACATCTCTTTCCACAGCGGATAACCTGCCTGGTACAGCTTGACGTTGGTGTAACCCAGTTCCTTAGCCTTAGCCGCAGACTTCGGGCTCAGTGGACACTTGTAGCCACCACAGAAGAATACCAGTTCCACTCCCTTATCAGCCGGGAGAAATCCCTTCATCTTATCGAACTTGCGATATGGGATATTCTTTGCAGTAGGAACTGAACCTTTCCGAAATTTCTTGGTCGGCCGGGAATCCACAACCATGGCCAAGGCATCTGAATTGATCAGGTTCTTGACATACTTGGCCCCAACTCCAGGAGTATTGCCGTGTTTCAACCAGTCTGGATATCCAGCGGCATATACCTTGATGTTGGTATATCCAAGTACCTCTGCTTTGAATGCGGACTTATGGCTCAATGGACACTTTAATCCACCGCAATAGTAGATCAGGAGCGTTGATTTATCCTCCGGCAGAAGCACGATGGATTGATCAAACTTCCTATGAGGGATATTTATTGCAGGGACGATATGGCCCTTTTGATACATCTTGGCTGGTCTTGCATCTATGATGAGAGCGTCTTTACGTTTCGGGATGGTTGCATACTTTGCAACAAAAGCCGCATCCACGATATGTGGAAATGCAGGCTTAACCATTGATGCGGATGCATGCGCTGTATTACCCGTTAGCAGGCTGCTACTTGCTGCCAACAGCATGATAAATAACAGGGTAAACAACGATGACTGCCGCAGGATTTTAGCTCTCGGTTTCATGACGACCTCCTTATCTGGTCTGAATTTGGAAACCGAGGACTGCCGGCATGACCACCAATTCCCCCGGTTACCTCCTCCGAGACTAATGGCAGTTAATTACTTCTACACAGATTGCACATACATGACCTGACAGTCATGCTGTTACATTCTGCACCTCAAACAAGAATACACTTCCCGCACTTTAAGTATAGCTAATATACTGATAGAAATTATGGTTATGTTATCTGAAAAATTTATATTATTACCGCAGTATAAAGCCTAGTTATCACCATCCAACCATCCGGCAACAGCCTGTATAGGTGCAGGATCACCCTTCCTGCTTAACCAGACAACAGCAGCCAGCCTGCTGGCTCCACTGGGTCTGACATCTGGCCATGGGATGCTCCACCGCAATCCGTTTGTAGAGCTGGCTGAACTGTCACCCAGTACTACAAAATCCTCTTTCAATTCTCGGCCGCTGTTCTCCCCTGCTCCAATATCACTGCTGATTCCAACACCAAGAATTGCAGCATGTGCTGTTATATCTGCATGACTAATATCTGTGATGGGTTTAAATGTGGCGCTGATTTTACTGTTTGGAGTTATCCTGACTGTCAAGCGTCCTACCTTTTTCCCGGCAGAAAACTTGGGTGTCTTACCACTAAACCATCCCCGCCACTCTCTGCCGTTAAGCACAAAGCCTGGCGTATAGACTGCGCGTAACCCTCCGGATTTTCGATAGTCTCTCTGACGCTTGCTGTATTTTGATCTGGCAAAGCGATCCTTCCATCCCAGGTAATCCCAATAATCTACATGGAAGGCCATGGGAATCACCCTGCTCCATAGCCCTGGGTGCTGGCTGAACTGTCTTAACCATCTATCAGCAGGAGGGCAACTGCTGCAACCATGAGAAGTAAACAGCTCCAGGACAGTGACAGACTTCACCGGGCTCTCCAACTGGACCTCTTTAGCCAGCAGTTGGCTGTTTAATCCCAGCACGCAGCAGACAATCAAACCAAGAATCGGCCAACGATGTTTTTTCCAGAGGATCATGGGGATGTTTCCTTGAAAAGAAGCAGCTTATACAGCATTAATTCAATACCTTCGGCCAGTTAGCATTAGCCTGACGTATATAACTGGACCTGTTCTTGTTCCATTTATTACGAACACCTTTGCTGTAATTCAGATAGAGCTTACCGTTTACTATGCTCCAGGCATCAGGATCTGTGGATGCCGTATAGCCTTGGGATACGGCATAGGCACAGTAACCACCGTATTGAGGTGCGTATTTTTTGGGGTTCTGTTTAAAGGCCTGCAGGTTCTTTGCAGATGCAAAGCGCCAGCTGGCACCCTTATACTTCAGCTTATGGGCGCTTTTGCCCTTTACCGGTTTTCCCTGGGTAAAGTAAGCGACAGGGTCATAGCCATTTATTGCACCACCAAAAGTGGCTGAATAGATCTCCGCCTTACCTGCATTGGCTAACGGAGAAAAAAGAAACAGTGCAAGCACTGCAAATGTAATATGTTTGGTCATTTTGCCCCCTTGTTAAATGGATGTTCCTTAGCCAGCAGACACAAGTGTAGCGGCCAAGTTCCTCTTGGTATTCATAACAGGGGGGATTTACGCCAAATGTTATCTTTTTGTGATAAATGGGATCGTGTTACAGGCTGAATCAACAGATTGCCTTCAATAATCATTGTCTCCACTGAGATAACTGATTATGTCGATATACTCTGGCTACCACTACTCTGTTCTGTATTATCTGCCTCTTCGATAGCATTAAAATCATCCAGGATGCAGTAGATGGCTGGTACCAGATAGAGTGCAAACAGGGTGGCCGCCAAAAGCCCAAAGGCCAGGGCTGCAGCCAGTGGAATCAGGATCTGGGCTTGCATGCTCCTCTCCAGCAGGAGTGGCGTAAGACCAGCCAATGTGGTGATAGAGGTTAAGACAATGGGACGGAATCTGGCCCTGCCCGCCTGCTTGGCGGCAACTGGTACTGCAACACCTGCTTTACGTGCCTCGCGGATAAAGATCACCAGTAGGATGGAGTCATTTACCACTACTCCAAACAGAGAGGCCATGCCCACCATGCTGGGCATGGTCAGGTCCAGTCCCAGGGCCATATGACCAAATACCACGCCAATAAACGATGTGGGTATCACCACCATCACCGTGAGTGGTGCCAGATAACTCCGGAACTGCAGGGCCAGGAGTATATATACACCCAGCATACCCAACAGCACATTACGTACTATGGATTTTCCGGTTTGGGCTGATTCATTGGTTTGGCCCTGAATATCGATCTGGATATCCGGATACTTTTCGCGCAGTTGGGGGAAGATCTCTTTACCAGCCAGACCAAGTAGTTCCTGGGCATTGGCCACATTGGACTGCACATCACCCTGTATGGTCACTGCGCGTCTTCCATCCACCCGGTTGATCCGGGCCCAGCCTCTGACCTCTTCGATTTCAGCCACGATAGATATTGGTATCAAGGCCCCTTTAGGTCCGGTTACGGTCATGTTCTCCAGGTCATCTGGCTGGATGCGGTCATCGGCCGTAAGACGCAGATCAACTTCATAGGTCTCTGGACCTACCGGAAATTCATCAATCTTTATACCCTGAAAAGAGTTGCGGATCTGGGCAGCAAGGTTGCTGGCATCCAAGCCTAGAACACCGGCCCCCTCCTTCAGGTGCAAGCGGTATTCACGTTTGCCTGGACGCAGGTCATCACTCAGGTCGATAACTCCGGCAAAGCTGTTGAGCCATTTCTGCAGGTCTTGGGAGGCCGACTTCAGGCGCTGCAGGTCAAAACCCAGCAAACGTATATCGATCTGGCGTCCACCAGGTCCTATGGCCGACTCAGTGTACTTTACGGATATAACATCGGTCAGGGTGCCTACTTCTTCACGCCAGGCATCGCGGAACTCATCAATGGATGCGTCGCGAATCTCGGCACTCAGCAGGTCTGCCACCACACGTGCTACATGGGGGCCAGACTCATAGGCATCTGGATTGCTGGCATAGATGACCGTTGAGTTGCGCACCAGGTCCTGTTGCTGTGGCTGACGGGGTTTGAACCTGCTGTTTATCCGCTGCAGGGCTGCTTCAATTCTGCCGATAATCTCTTCAGTACGGGACAGGGGTGTTCCCTGGGGCAGCAATATTCTGGCCTCTACTATATCGCCATCAATATCCGGAAATCCTACAAACTTGAGTTTGCCTCCGGCCGGCATGGCAAAGGCAATTACCAGAAACATGAGTGATATACCAAGGGTCAGATAGCGGTAATCCACAGCTCGATCCAGCCAGGGACCAAAATGTTTTTCCCGTAAACTGTCAAACCTGCGTTCAAACCCCGCCCGGAAGCGTGATGGTTGTTTGTTTTCCATGTGACTAAGTGAGTGCCCCAGGTGACTGGGCAGGATCAGAAATGCCTCTACCAGGCTGACCAAGATAACAACAATCAGAACAATGGGTAATACCCGCAGTATCTGTCCGATCTCACCGGTGATAAAGGCCAGGGATCCAAATACCATCAAGGTGGTGGCAAAAGATGAGGCAATACCTGGAAGTACCTGGGTTACCCCGCTTACCGCGGCATCCATGGCAGTCTCGCCCTTGGCCATACGCGCTGCAATATTCTCGGCTATGACGATAGCATCATCCATCAGCAGGCCAATACCTATTAGCAGGCCCACCATGGAGATCATATTTATACTTATACCCAGGCCAGGAAGCACAAACAGTGCCCCAAGGAAGGATACAGGCAGCCCCATGGTTACCCAGAAGCTGTATCGAAAACTAAAGAACAGCCACAACACCAGGAATACCAGTATCAGACCCTGACCACCATTACGTACCAGCATGTTCAGGCGGTCTTTCACTACTGTAGAGCGGTCCTGGGTGATGGCTAGTTTGATGCCCTTGGGCGCCCGTTTGCTCTCCTGATCTACGAAATCACTGATGGTATTGAACACCTCCAGCATGTCCTGGGCCTTGGTCTTGGTGACATTCAGAATTGCGGCACGTTTGCCATTGAACAGGGTCTTCTCTTCATCCCGATCAAACCTGTCGCTAATGGTGGCGATTTCACCCAGGCGGATGGAGGCTCCGGTGGAGCCGGAGATAACCACGATATCCTGGAACTCCTCAACAGTCTTACCCTGATCATCGAAGCGCAGCAGTATGTCCTCAGGACCACCCTCAAGCCTCCCTGCGGGACTGCCCACACTCTGTCCCTGGATACTATTGGCCACATCAGTGGCCGAGAGACCAAACTGACGCAGACGCCGCGCTGGCACCTCTATTCTGA
Organism: Chromatiales bacterium; assembly: GCA_028278145.1. Taxonomy (GTDB): domain Bacteria; phylum Pseudomonadota; class Gammaproteobacteria; order Chromatiales; family Chromatiaceae; genus JAAGZL01. The sequence goes on from JANQEV010000134.1 coordinate 34,204, forward strand.
TCTGATGTTCTGAGAATCCAGTTATCTCCACACTGGAGATGTTGCGCAGGGCGCGCATGCGGCTCTTTACATCTTCGGCATAGGCCTTGAGGGATACCGGATCATCCGGACCGGTTATAGCCACTGCGGCTACGGCATCTGTACGTCCCAACTCTTCAATAATGGGGGTTTCAGTCTGGGTTGGAAAGTCATCAATGGCATCCACTTCAGACTTCACATCATCCAGAAAGCGGGTCATCTCAGCACCTTCCACCATCACCGCCGTGGCAACACCTACGCCTTCACTGGCATCACAACGCACCTCATCCAGGTCGGTGATACTATCGATGGCATCCTCCAGACGCCGGCAGATGGCATCTTCCACCTCATCAGTTGTGGCACCCTTGTAGATAACGCGCACCTCAACCTTGTCATTCTCCAGTTCCGGAAAGGTTTCCCGCTGTAGTCCAGGCAGCGCTACTATACCCAGCAGCATGATTGCGATCATGAACAGGTTGGCGGCAGTTGGATGGCGTGCAAACCACTCGATCATGATCAGTCTCCGGCTCCCTGGATCAGACGTTGTACCGTCTTGTCGTCACTTACTGGCTGTAACAGCATACCCTCTACCACCGGTACCACATCGGAAACCACAATCTGTTTTCCTGCCAGCTGCGGGTCGCTGATCACACTGAGCTCACCCTGATTGAACAGTATATCCACCTCCTTGATGCGCAGGCGATTCTCGCTATCCAATAGATAGACCTTGCCACCACGCACCGTATTTCGCGGTACCACTACTCTCTGCGGCTGGGTATGACCACGCAACTGCACCTGTACAAACATGCCCTTGGACAACGGTGGCCTGTATCCAGGCTTTATCTTGGAAATGGGATCATCCACCGCAACCACTATGCCCATGGTACGGGTTTCAGCATCCACGCTATCTGTAAAGCGTACGAACTCCGCCTCCCATTCGGCAATGTGGTTACCAAGATCCAGACGGATCAGCGGTTTGAAACCTGTTAAGCGCGATATATTCTTATTCAGTGTCTCAATGCTCAGTGTCTGATCCGGACGACCAATAAACAGGTTGCGCAGAGAGGACATGGCAAACTGCGCCACCACTTCGATACGATCAATCCCATCACCCTCAAACAGGGTCTGACCTGTACTCACAAACTGATCTGATTCAATAGCCAGATTGGCCACCCGTAAGTTGAATGGCGCCTGGACTGTGGTGTTCTCCAGATCACGTTCCGCCTGTCTTACCTTGGTCTCAAGCACCTTGCGTTGGGTCGGGATCAGGGCCAGGGTGTTTTTCAGGTTCTGCAACGCCGTGCGGGTATTAAGCATACCGCGCTCGGCAGTGTCTGCATCACTCTGGGAAGCAGTTCCATTGCTAACCAGCTTGCTGATACGCTGCAACTCGTTGCCAGCCAGGATCAGGTTGCGTTCTTCGATCTGCACCAACTCCATGGCATTTTTTTCCTGCACATCCAGTTCTGCCAGTTCCGCCTTGGCCTTGGCCAATGCCAGGTTGTAAACCACCGGATCTATTCTGAACAGAACCTTGCCCTTCTCGATTATCTCTCCGTTACGCAGACGTGGATGTAGCTCAACAATACGCCCGGAGACCTGGGATACAGCGGTCCATAGCTTTGCCGGCTGAACCGAACCATAACCCAGGGATTGTGGTATCAGATCAACCTGGGGAACGGTTATCACCCGAACAGCCCGGGTGGGTTCCCCGGCTGTGGTCCTGACTGGCGGTTGTTTACTCTTCGCCATGAACATAAAAACAGCTATACCGATTACCAGAGGTGGAATGATCCAAAGAACATGTAAGCGACGGTGTGGTTTATAGGTCATTTCTGTTTCTCAACTCACGGCCTTAAGGGTGGCTTTTGATATTTGTTCAGCTATCTTGCTAATGTCTTCCTGGGTGAAACTCTTTTTCCCGATCCGGCGTAGAATGGTTTCACGGCCCATTCGGTAGATAACAATCTGCCCCATGAGTGTATGGGTCATTAATTTAATATCTATGGATTCAGGATCAGCAGCAGTAATCTTTCCTATTAGCATGGAATATATCTGCTGAATTGGAAGCATGAATTTTTCATACAGGCTGTCAAAGGCCTTGGTTGGATGATTCTGCTCGCGAAAGATCAAGCCAGCTGCATCTTCACTCAGCTCACCAAACAGCAGGTTGTGCACCAGGCTATCTATGAGATGTTTCAACAGTTGCAGGCACCCTTCCCGGTCTGCATCATCAAACCTCTCTCTGATATGCCTTAGAAGTGGTTCAATCTCAGACTGGATCCGTTCAGCCAGATAATCGGCAGTGGCCAGGTACAGCTGTTCTTTCCCCCCAAAGTGATAGGAGATGGCGGAGATGTTGGCACCGGCAGCTTCAACTATCTCCCGGGTGCTGACAGCATCATAGTCCCGGTGGCCGAAACACTTAAGGGCAGAAAGCAGCAATTGCTCCCGGGTTGACACTTGAGACTCTTTTTCTGTGGTTACTGACATTATGATGCGGTTTATCAGAAAGAAACGCACTATAAAACAAGCGCATAGAAAAGTCAATCAATCGTTTGATTTATTTTGTATCTATGGATGAGTTATATTGGCATGGTTTCTGTATTTCACTTCGCCGGAACTGTCCTCAGTTGTGGCTAGCTGGTTTTTGAGAGTGGTGATTAGGGACTAGCTATAAACTCAAGGCTTGTCGGTTTGGTACATAGAGAGGAATTTGTCCGCTGATACACAGTAGCCGTCACTTCCATCCTCATTGTTGAACACCAGGTAGTCACCTGCCTTGTAGTGTGACTCTCCCTCCTTGGTCTTTATGCTGCCATCTCTATCGGTTTGCTCAGCCCATACCGGGGTGACCTTAACAAACTTGCCTTCGCTAACCTGCTGGTAGGTTTGGCTAAAGGTTTCTGCATCTACGGTGTATACGTCGCCATTATTATTTACCAGCCAATCACCCTGTTTACAGTGCTGTTGTGCACCCCACTTCTGGTAGTTGAAACCTGTAGTTTCCAACTCCAGGCAGATAGCAGTTACTGCCTGCTCAGGACGCTTAAAATATCTGCGACGTTTACTCATTTGGTTAATGTAGCATGAAAAAGTCCATGTGAATGAAATTCCCTTGTTGGTCTACAATCAGGATATAGATTTGGCAAGGAGGGATATCTATGTTTTGCCCCAAGTGTGGATCATTGAACCCGGATGACGCCAAGTTCTGTGGCAACTGCAGTTCACAACTTGCAGTAGAGCCAGTAACAGATACTGTACGAAAGGTCGAAGAGATAGTAGATATTAATCAGGATCAGGAGGCTATCTCTACCCCGCTCAAATATAGCGTAGCCATTGCTGCATTACTGTTTCCAATTATCGGCGTGGTAATGGGCATTATGTATCTGGCCCAGGGGGAAACAGAAAGTAAAAAAGAGGTTGGGAAGTTCTGGCTCATTGCAAGTGCAGTTGGCGTTATTCTATACCTGATGATGACTGGCAGTATTTGATCTGCTTCAAGGAGGAAACAATATGAATAATCCTTCAGCAATTATCTCCATATGCCGAAACAAATCCATAACCAATACACTACGCAAATATACGGTCTCCATCGATGACAACACCGTAGGCAAGATCAAGTCCGGTGAGACTAAGAAGTTCCAGGTACCGAGTGGCCCCCACAGCATCAGGGTGAAGCTGGACTTCTATAAAAGCAAACAACTCTTATTGGATTTAAAACCAAACCAGACCGTTAAACTTGAGTGTGGTGAGAATGCCCCAGAGACCATTAGTGAGGCATTCAGTTTTAAAGGCTTCAGTCAAAACCTCAATGCCATGATCAAGCCTAGCGATTACCTGTTTCTTAATCTTCTGGTAGAGGAAACAGGCAAGATCATTCATGAGCAGCCTGCTCCCACTCCACAACCTGAAAAGAGAGAGTCCCAGTCCATCTTCATCTCCTATAGACGTGAGGACAGCCGCGAGATCACCGGCAGGATCTGTGACCGGCTGATCGGTAAATTTGGAAGGGATACGGTGTTTAGAGATGTAGACTCTATCCCAGCGGGAAAGGACTTTAGAGAACACATAAACAAGACCATCGGTAACTGCCATGTGGTGGTGGCAATAATCGGAACCCAGTGGCTGGAGGTTAAGGACCGTAATGGAGAGGCCCGTCTTGGACAGACGAATGATCCACTGACGGTGGAGATAGAAACTGCTCTGAGCAATGAGATTCCAGTCATTCCTGTTCTGGTAAAGGGTGCAGATATGCCAGACCCCAAGGATCTGCCGGACAAACTCAAATCACTGGCCTATTACAATGCAGTGATCATTCCCCGTGAACCCTACTTTCATGCCGGAGTGGACCGCTTGATAGATGAGCTAAAAAAGAGCGGCAGTAATCAGACCAATCCCAGCTACTGTACTAACTGCGGAAGTGAAATCATAACCGGGAACAGATTCTGCACCCAGTGTGGTAAACCGGTCTGAACAGAAGTTGAGCAACGCAAGGATATGCCATGTCTGCAAAAATCCTATTCCACAACGACTACATCATCGGCGGCAATGAAAACAGCCGCCTGACACCAAACTTCCGGCTTAAGGAGTTTCTCCAGCCAGACGGCTCTGTCAATATACATAGAGAACTGGTTGCTGGTCTGCAGATCCTGCGCGACCAGTTTGGATGTCCGGTAAGGATTATGCAGCCAAAGGTATCTGGTCAGAAACCTGGTCTTGGCCTGTCCATAACTGCTACAGATCTTGAAGGTTTATACAAACAGGCCGGGATACTGTTAAGGCAAGGCTATTTCTCTTTATGCAGACCAGGCGCCAACAGTATCTATCTGGAAATGCCACACCCGGATCAGTTGCCACCCATAGCAGCTAAGACTGCCTTCAATTGCGGAGTCCAGGTTACAGCAGCTTATGAGACCAGTGGTGATCCCTACCTGCAGGTGACAGGAAATTTCGATGGTGCGGGTCTATCCTTTGGGCCCATTCAGTGCAACCTTGGCAGCGGTACGCTGCAGGAGCTGTTCCGTCATATGCGAGGAGAGAATGAACAGCTATTACAGCACTGCTTCGGAAGCCTGGATGACTACCTAACATTCTGGAAGATACTGGATGGCTCACGCAAGCAGGCCACTGCCTGGGCAGATCAACTAAGCACCGGCAGTCGCAAACAGGGTTTCTCCGAACCCTGGAAATCATACCTACAAAATGTCGGCCAGGAACCACTGTTCCGTCAGGTGATGTTGCGCTACGCCTACGACAAATACGGCAAACTGCTAATGGCCGCCCTCGCCTTCCTGAGCGGTGTTTCACAGGTAAAGATAACCAACCTGCGTTGCCTGGCTGCCCTGTATGACATGGGAGTACAACAGGGAAGCCTGAAAAAGGCCTATGCCGCTATCCGGCAGCGGGTTGCTCGTGAACATCCAACAGATGAGTTTGCCTTGACGCGTATCACCGTTGAGGAGCGCGCCAAGAAGGCATCCCGCCAGTGGCGTGCCGACTGTCTGAGCAGACGTCTAAGCATCCTGGAGCGCAGACAGGTATCAGTTACACTGGAGGGCAAACAGGCACGTCGGAGCAACCCCAAAACCTATCTGTTACGCGACAGCAAGGTTAAAGGCCTGGATAGATATCTTGTTGGCTAATCTGTATTCACGAGGTCTAATTCAGCCGTCAACCCACTACTTCTTTTGCACTGGATAGTCTGTTAATCTCTAATCCAACAAGGAATACAAAAACCATTGCAGGATGCACTCCTACCTTAGGAAATCATCCTGCTTTTTCTAAATGAGAATTATACACGCTGTATAACTCAATATTCGTGCCGGCTGTATAATCAACTGTTAGGCAGTAAAACAATCTTAGACTTATGAATGATGAAAAATATTACATATTTCTTCTGAGAAGAAATAGCATCATAGTTTACTATGGTGTGGTTGATGAGTTATCCAATGCCGAAGAACAAGTAAAGGGTTACGAGTACGATAGTCTTGAGCTCCTAGCCGATACATTTGAGAGTGCGACCGATGCATACAGAAAACGAGCGGAAATTTTAAAAGAATGCATTGATGGCAAGACATTGCCAGAGCACAATGAAGAGTACGAATCAAAACCACTTTACTGCTCTTTTTGCGGAAAGGTTCAGTTTGAGGTTAGGAAGCTAATAGCCGGACCTAGTGTGTTTATATGTGATGAGTGTGTTGATCTTACAGTCGATATAGTAGATGAAGACTGGGGCTACCTAAAAGAAAAAGCTTTAGCGGCGGGCGGTAAAGAATGGTTTGAAAAAGCAATTGAATTTCCCCCGGAATTCCGCCAGTCAGGAGTCGGAATATTAAGTTACTTTTCCGAAATAGTGGAAGAAAAATACCCAGAAGACGATGTTGTAGTAAGAATAGAGCAAGAAGGAAACACTGTCAGATTAGTTGTGCAAACCTCTACAGGAACGAAGGAGGTAATTGAAAAAGAGCTAGAGCACTATGGCATGGTGGTTACTGGACAACAATCACCAGAGTCACTTGGTTTGGATGCCATAGAAACAATAAAACTAAAAAATGAATTACGTCTGGCACAAGTGCGACTTGAATCCCAGACGGAGCTGTTAGAGTATCAGCGCAGCCAGGTTAATAGTTTAATGATCATGATAGGAGAGGGTTTAAGAATTGACGCCAACCCTAATATAAATTTAACAATCTCACCATCAATCACTTCTTCTCCATACCAGCCTACTACGATAGAACAAACAGCTGAAGGGACAAAAGCGGGAGATATTACCCTAAAAGCATCCATTACATCTAAGTATCTAGAAAAGATTTCTGCATTAGAGGATAAATACAGAAATAATATTAGCATTATTGACGTGATCGAGGCTTTAAAGAAATGCGAGGCGAATGATGACCTAAGGATCGCATTAAAAAGATTAGATAACACTCCCAAGAAGGGAAAGGAATTCCTTAATGAGCTAATGCAATTGGGTGAGTCAGTAATTGTTGGCGCTGCTGGTAGTGGAACATGGGAACTGTTGAGATCTACTATGATGTTACTTGGAGTCTAGAGGCTTCAGTATAGTAAAAGGATAGGAGTAAAAGGGGACGGATCTATTTTTGGTGATTGCTGGAGTCCTTCCCCGATTTAATGTGGGAAAATAGTTCTGTTCTATTTTTGTTTATGCAAGATTATCACATTTAATTAGCTTGTTTTTCGCGTGAACCTTGTTGATGCAACAAATGAGGTTTTAACCGGATTGGAGAAGGGGGGGTGATGGATCAGGGGGAGTTTTCAAGTATCTTTTGTGCGCGACCCCAAAACTTCGCGTGGTTTCTTGGTGCAGGGGCATCTAGATCATCTGGTCTACCAACTGCTAATGACATAATATGGGATTTGAAGAGGCGGTATTACTGCCGCGAAGAAAATCAGGAGATATCCAGGCAGGATATCCAAAACAAGGCAGTAAAAGAACGCATACAATCTTATATGGATTCGAAGGGTTTTCCTGCTCAATGGGCAGATGATGAGTACACTGTATACTTTGAAAAGATATTCGGTGAAGATAAAGAGAGACAACGTAAATACCTAAAAGGGATACTATCCGAAGAGCACGTTACTCTATCGGTTGGTAATCGAGTCTTAGGAGCGATGCTTTCTTCCAGCCTTAGCCGCATTGCATTTACCACAAATTTTGACAGTGTTGTAGAGAAAGCTGTAGCTGAAGTGTCAGGCCAATCTTTCTCTGCCTATCATTTAGAAGGCTCTCATGCTGCAAATCACGCGCTAAACAACGAAGAATTCCCAATTTACTGCAAGCTTCACGGAGATTTCCGGTTTGACAGTCTGAAAAACCTATCCGCTGATCTGGCAACGCAAAATGCTGCCTTGTCAGATTGCCTTATTAATGCAGGAAACCGTTTAGGGGTCGTCATCACAGGATACAGTGGCCGAGACCGTAGCGTAATGGAGCTGTTTCATGCTGTTCTTGAGTCTAACAATCCGTTTCCTCATGGACTGTTTTGGATGGGTATCAAGGGCTCCGAAATTCCTCCTGTAGTTGATAGCTTATTGAATGAAGCAAGTTCTAGGGGAGTTAACGCTCAGTATGTGCCAATTGAGACCTTCGATGCCTTGATGCTAAAGCTCTGGCGAAATATTGAGCGCAAGACCAGCGAGCTTGATGCACAGGTTCGTAAATCTCATATCGCATCCGTAAATATCCCTCTTCCTAATGGTGGGTCCGGGAAGCCAATACTTCGGCTGAATGCTCTACCTGTTACTGGTATGCCTCGGCAATGTATGCAGCTTTCGTTTAGTCAGTCCAAGGACTGGGGCGACCTGCATCGGGTGCGATTCGATAGTCAAGGACAACTAATACTAACCAAAACTGATGCGGTTTTGTGTTGGGGTGAACGTGAAATTGTAGATGGGATTTTTAAAGAAGACCTTTTGTCTGTTGAGCCGTATGATTTGCCAGAGAATATCAATGCGCCGGAAAACCACCACATTAAGGGCTTTATCGAGGAAGCGCTATGCCGGGCCTTAGCACGCGGAAAGCCACTTCTTTCTCGAACTACCCAAACCTCGTCTTTCCTTATAGTCGATCCACATGCTGAAGACCAAGGTGGACTCGACCCACTATTTGAGGTTGTGGGAAAAGAGTCAGGAGTTATTACCGGGCTGTTTGCTCCAGTTACTGAGGAACACCCCATTCCCGAGAAAGTTTCCTGGGCAGAAGCCGTTAGAGTATCGGTCGATTATAAAGACGACAAAGTCTGGTTGCTTGTAGATCCAGATATTTGGATTTGGCCGCCACGTGCCCGTAAGATTGCCACAAATTTCATGGATCAACGTCGGAGAGATCGATTCAATAAGAAATACAATGACCTTCTCGATGCCTGGGTTCGGATAATCCTAGATACTCATGAACGTGATATCGAGGTGTTTCTGTCTACATTCGATCAAGGAGGCAGTTCAGAGAATCCCGTCTTTCAGATTGGTAGCCGCACTGCTTTTTCACGGAGGCAGGTGACATGACTGTCTCAATTAGTGAACTTTCAGGATATTCGAGCTTGCCTGAACCCGATCTCAAGTTCGCAAGGGGATATACTCACAAACATCCTCTTATGGGCCTCATACAAAATGGTCCTTATAGCTTAAGCTTTGGTGCGCTAAGTTGTTTACGTTTAGCATTATTGGCACCGCGAAAAGATATGGCGAAACTCAAGGGATTGACAAAGGAGCTGAAAAAATCGGTGATTCCGAAAGAAGCACTGACCTATTATCCAGAATATCCTGGCTTTGAGAAGCTTTTCAGAATCCCAATGGCTGGAGTCGAAGACCCTTTGATGCTCGAATTCCCGACTCAACTGGAACAGCATGCTCAACGACAAGCGAAGATAGACTTGGCCAGAGGACTCTTGCAGTGCATCGGGCAATTGAAGGCTTTAAGGAGTAGTTTTGATGTCGTCCTTATTTATCTGCCGGAAAATTGGGAAGCCTGTTTTGAAGGCGAAAGTTTTGATTTCCACGATTACCTGAAGGCATTTTGCGCCCCTTCAAACATTCCTATCCAAATCATTCGTCAATCAAGCCTCGAAAGGGCATGCCGTGCAAATGTCATGTGGGGTTTGAGTGTGGCGCTCTACGCGAAAGCCGGTGGTGTTCCTTGGAAATTGACGGGACTAAACAGCGATGAAGCATTTATCGGTATCAGTTATGCGATGAAAACTGGTGAAGAGGGAACTTTATATAGCACGTGTTGTAGCCAGATTTTCGATCCGGACGGAACCGGTTTCCAGTTCGTTGCGTATGATGCAAAGGAGTTTACTCAGGACGGGCACAAAAATCCTTATCTATCATATTATGAAATGCAATCCGTGCTTTCCCGTAGCCTTGAGATTTATCAAAGAGGGCATTTCGGGCGTGTTCCTAAAAAGATAACGGTGCATAAGAATACGCCATTCAAGGAAGAAGAGATTCTCGGGGCATTAGACAGTTTCCGCGAAGGTACAGAAGTTGAACTAGTACAGATAATAAAAGGGGTCAATTGGAAAGGAATTAGGTTCGATACGAAGAGTTCACCTCAGCCCTATAGCTACCCAGTAGCGCGTGGCACTTATTTGCCTATAGATGTTAACGAAGCATTGCTATGGACGCAGGGTAGCGTGCTAGGTGTTCATGTCAAAAATCCAAGATATAACGTCTACAAGGAAGGCGCCCTTAAACCGACACCTTCACCGTTATTGCTTCGCCGTTTTTCTGGTGCCGGCGGATGGCACGAGACATGCTTGGGGGTATTGGGGCTTACAAAGATGGATTGGAATAACAATACACTCTATAAGAAGCTTCCTGTAACACTGGTGTATTCGAAGGCATACGCGGACATTATCCAGCAAAATCCGAATATGGTGGATAGTGTCTATGATTTCAGAAACTTCATGTAAATCGGACAAATCGAAATGGTCAGGCTCGAATGACCCGTATTTGCATACTATGAAGATTCAACTGATCCTCGTTGGATATACCTTGGTGCAAAATGTGATAAATGTGATTTAGCCGTGGTTTATATAGATTGGAAAGAGAATTAAATAAAATGCTTAACAAGGCAATCAAAAGCGACGCCAGAAAGCAGCGCGCTTTATTTTAATCGTTATACAATAGATTTGTATCGGATGACAGGTAGAAAATATTGAATAAGTACTTTTTGGTCTTTTGTATTATTGTATTTAGTAGCTCCTCTACTTCGCAGCCGAATCAGGCCTACACTCGTTATGTGACTTATGGACAGATAATCAAATCTCTGGAAGAGATTGCACAAAACAGTTTAGAAAAATCAGAAACTATCAGGAGAGAGTTTAAAAAGTTTCACAAAATTCACGGGATGGCAAATGAGGAGGCAGTGTATAGAGAGTTTGTGCGCGTAAGACTGGCATTTGAGGCCACGAGAGATTCTGGGTTATGGCAATTGCGCTGGGCTGTAACTAACAAAGAACCAAACTCCGATTCAATTTGGATGCAATGGCATAAAACTACAGATCCAAGCTATCTTAATGAAAACGAAGCCAGAGCAACTGCTGTAGCTGAATGTGACGAACTTTCTGCTCTTTTTGCATTTATTTCAAAAGGGCTAGGGGTGAAGAATGTAGGCCTATATTGGCCAACGTGGAACCATACCGTGGCAGTTTGGACGACCAAGGATGAATCTGGCAACCCACTACGGATAGTTGTTCCAACATCACAAGTTTTCATAAGCGCTAACGCAACACTTGGAACAACTGAGTTTAACCCATACAAACAGAAAACAATTTATAACTACACACGCAATGATATTCGACATGACTTTAAAGTTCCCTCAAAGATGGCAGAAATGATGATTCACCAGGTAAGAAAATTTGCGTCTAAGTCGTCCACTTATTTACAAGAAAGAAGAAATAGGCTTTCAGCACAGTTTGGAGGTTCGTAGGTGGCAAAATGCATAACAAGCTTAAGGCAGCAGGACACACAAAAAGCACACACCTCTGCTTAAGGCGTTATTCCTAAAGAACCAAATGCCAAAACAAAGTGGTCAGTTTCCTTTGACTATATATATAGGATAAATGAATGCTGTTTCGATCATCACCTGAAAAATTCTGGAATCTGATTGCTTCAAAATACGCTGCTTCACCTATTGCTGACGTTGTGGCCTACCAGAAGAAAATCGAAAAATTAAAATCCTACTTGTCATTGGAGGATTATGTGCTGGATATTGGGTGTGGTACCGGCACCCAATGTGATGATCTAGCAAACAGTGTAAAGCACGTAACAGGTATTGATATCTCCAACAAACTACTGGCCATTGCGGAGAAAAGAAAGGTTGAGCGTGAAATCACAAATGTTGAATTTGTACAAACCACTGTTTTTGATGAGCGTTTTGATTCTGGTAGCTTTAACGTGGTATTGGCTTTTTATGTGCTTCACTTTTTTGAAGATCTCGATGAGGTATTAAGACGTATATATGATCTGCTGAAACCAGGTGGTTTCTTCATTTTAGAGACCGCTTGCCTAGGCGATAAAAGTATCATCACAGGCAAACTTATCCGGTCAGCAGGGAAACTTGGATTCTTGCCATTGATCAATCTGCTATCGACCCAGCAGATAGAACAGGCACTCGAACAGGCAGGCTTCACTGTTCTTGAAAAGACCAGATTCAGTGAGTCTAATGATGAGTATACGTTGATTGCTAAAAAAGCCGTGGAGCTATAGGGTGAAGCTAGATCTCAGTGAAACAGATCAATCTAGATAAACTAAGCATCAGCTCTTAACCATTTCTCTTCTTTCTGGCAAAGCCTATAAGCCCCACCAGGCCAGTGCCAAAGAGCCATACGGCAGCGGGTATTGGCACAACACCTGCCGGTACCAACTCTGTAGTATCGAATTCCATTTCCAGTGTACTGAATGCATCCGCCCAGGCACCAGTCCCATCTGCAGCTGCAGTCAAAGCAGCAAGCATGTAGAACTCATCTCCGTTATCCAGTGTAATTTCAAGTTGATCAAGCGGATCAGTAGTAGTGGTACTGCGGTTAACGGGACCAGTACTAAGATTTTCCCAGCTGAAAGAATCAACAACCGGCATAAGTGCTATCTGCACAAGCAGATCAGACATGCTGGTTACTGCAGGGAATGTAATAGTAGGGTCATCTCTTATCAACCAGACACCGACACTGAGGCCTGTGACGTCGGAACCACTGGTATTCATCACACTGCCTGTTAATGCTGAGTCCAGGCTGATGGTAGTGCCATCACTGCCTGTGAACTGGTATCCCTGAATCCCCATCGCCATGGAACTGACCCATCCATTGCCATCTACAGATGCTGCCTTGGCTTTTAGCAGTGGGACAGACAACCCACCCTGGAGCGTTACGCTTGCACTAACAGTGCCTCTGCCTTCGGGGTTTACATCATCCAGCAGCTGAGCAGAAGTCTGGTTGAGACCGCCATTCGTTGTGCCAGGAATGATGGGATTAAACAGTAAGAAATCTAATTTAGAACAGTTTAGTACAGAGCAATCCGCACTGGATGAACTGGCTGATGTTCCCCACTGGGTCAGTGTGACGGCCTGTGCCTGCCCAACCCATAACCAGGTAATGGCAATAATAGTGCTGATAACTCTGCTGTTCATAAGTGTTCTCCCTTTCTTGGAGTTCATGCTACCGCAACTTATATTGAAGGAATCAACACATTGCATTTCAGAATGTGGATGACATCACACGAATGAGAAATTATGGTGAGGTAAATGTTGGAATTAGGCCATATTGCTATCAAATGTATCTATCCATTCCAGCTTTCCGAACAGATCCAACAGTTCCTCTTCCGGCGCGCATTTGATCGTCATCTGTTCTTTGGTAACAGGGTGTTGAAGACTCAGTTCCGTAGCAACCAGAAGTAATCGGCTTATGCCAAACTGATCCCGAAACAGTTGATTCTGTTTACCGTCTCCATGGGTGGTATCTCCCACTATGGGATGGAAGATATGCTTCATATGTTTACGGATCTGGTGCATGCGACCTGTTTCAGGCTGAATCTCAAGCAGAGAGTAACGAGCTGTCTGGTAGCGACCCACAGGATGAGGTAGTTCTACTTGGGCCAGCCTGCGGTATTTGGTGACGGCATTCTGTGGTTCCTTCCATTTCTCTTCGCGCAGTGGGTAGTCAATAATATCTTCTTGCTCTGTGTATCCACGGACTACTGCTAAATAACGCTTTTTCACTCGCCGCTGTTCAAACTCTTGTACCAATTGACAAGCCGCATCAGGATTGAGGCCAAAGATCAGAACCCCTGAGGTTGGACGGTCAAGGCGATGGATAGGATAGACCCATTGGCCGATCTGGTTGCGCAGTATTTGCAATACAAAGCTGGTGTCTTGGGAGATGCGGGTGCGATGGACCAGTAGACCAGCTGGTTTGTGGATGGCTATGTAGTTATCGTCCTGGTAGAGGATGGAAAGAGTTTGCATTGTTTGGAAATACTAGTTTCTACGGTATTTCTTGAACTCACTGAATATGCCATTACCCCAGGGGCGCATGGCCAGTACTGCTGTCATGCCGTTGCGCTCCTCCAGGGGCAGACCGGCATCGTCATTGGAGAGGTCGGTAAATTCTCTTGCCAGGTGCTCCATCTTGCGCTGAAAGACCGAGAAGGAACTTGCTGCCAACATACCGTTTATCACTATCAGACTTTCCCGCTCATCTCTAAAACTGGAATCAAAGAAATCAGACTGCAGTTTCTTCTGGAAAAACTGCTGTATGGGGCCATTTTCCTGCCACTGGAAGTTTGGTGCCAGCAGTAGCTTAACTCTGTTATTGGGGAGCAGTTCGATCATCTTTAGACGATCAAGCTTAATCAGACGTTTCACGCATTCCAGTTCCGACATATTAAAATAGTTGAGTATCTGTTCCAGGGTCCAACGATTCAGCACACATACGGTAACCAGCAACAATTCAATATCACTGACGATCTCTTTCTCCTGCTCCAGGGTAAGGCCACTTATAGGTGCTGTTGCGCTGTCCTTGAGCATCTGCAGAAGGTCGGTGAATTCGATCCCGATCATCTGGCAGATTCGGTCCAGGCGCTGGAGGCTGAAGTTCTTTTGCGAAAACCCACGCTTAACGCTGGCCTCGGAAATATCCAAATGACGCGCCGTATCTGCATAGGTCTTGCCGTGGGCCTTGAGGGCCTTTTTCAGGACGTTGATTAATTGCGCAGTCTGGGCCATGATTAGCTCCTACCAGTTAGTGCCGCATTTTGATACTCCTAGGCACATTGAATTAGACTTTGTCTAATATGGTAGTACGAATGGACGCGCTGGTCTAATCTGACGCCAACTTAACCAACAACAAAGGGCGCACGCATGGAAAAGCTTCTCAGACTCGGTGGGTTTATCCCATTTATCCTGATTATCTTCCTGAACGCATTTATCGATCTTGGCCATAAGATCATTATTCAGAACACCGTATTCAAGATCTACGATGGCCAGATGCAGATTATTCTATCTGCAGTGGTAAATGGTTTGATCCTGTTGCCTTTTGTGCTTCTGTTTACCCCGGCAGGCTTTATCTCTGACCGCTTTAAAAAGCCAAATGTGATGCAGGTGAGTGCCGCAGTAGCTGTACTCATAACCATGTTGATTACCCTCTCCTACTATCAGGGCTGGTTTCAATTTGCCTTTGGTCTGACACTGCTATTGGCTATACAAAGCGCATTCTACTCCCCTGCTAAATATGGCTATATCAAGGAGCTGACGGGTAAAGAGGCCCTGACTACAGCCAACGCTGTAGTGCAGGCAATTACCATCGTGGCAATTCTCTCAGGCATCTTTGTATTTTCTGTACTGTTTGAGCAACGACTGCTCAGCATCGGATATACCAGTCCAGCAGAGATCCTGACTATCATTGCACCGATTGGCTGGATACTGGTTGTCTGTGCCCTGGCTGAGTTGTTGCTCACCCTGCGCTTGCAGCCAACCACACCGGATGCAGTCCACATGCAGTTTGACTGGCGCAGGTATGGTAGTGGTCAGACTCTCAGAAACAATCTCAACAAGCTGCTGACGAACCGTTCTATCTGGCTATCTATTATTGGGTTATCGGTTTTCTGGGGCATCTCCCAGGTAGTCCTGGCGGCATTTCCGGCCTATGCAAAAGAGAGCCTGGATCTGACCAATACCGTGGTGATTCAGGGCATGATGGCCTGCTCCGGCATAGGCATCATTATCGGCTCCCTGCTTGCTGGCCAGGCATCTAAACACCATATCGAGACCGGCCTTATTCCGATAGGTGCAATTGGAATAGTTTCTGCCATGGCATTCATACCTACACTGCAATCAACCGGGCTGCTGATTGCTGATTTCATATTGCTGGGTATCTCCGGTGGCCTGTTTATCGTGCCACTCAACGCCCTGATTCAGTTCCATGCCAAGGATGAAGAGCTTGGTACCGTACTGGCGGGAAATAACTGGATCCAGAATATTGTAATGCTTGGTTTTCTGGGACTCACCGTGTTGTTTGCCCTGAATGGAAGTGACAGTATCGACCTGTTCTACATTATGATACTCACTGCTGTTGTGGGCAGTATCTATACCCTGTATCAACTCCCGCAATCCCTGGTGCGCTTTGTTATTTCACGTCTGTTTTCCAGTACCCATCGTATAGAGATCCTGGGCTTTGACAACCTGCCTGCACAGGGTGGTGTGCTGATGCTGGGAAATCATATCAGCTGGCTGGATTGGGCCATGATCCAGATTGCCTGTCCGCGGCCGGTGAGGTTTGTGATGCATCGTGCTATCTATGAGCGTTGGTATCTGAAGTGGTTCCTGGATCTGTTCGGGGTGATTCCTATCGCTGGTGGCCAGAGTAAGGAGGCGTTGGGCAAAATCAATGAACTACTGAAAGCCGGTGAAGTGGTTTGCCTGTTCCCCGAGGGCGCTATTAGCCGCAATGGCCAGTTAGGCGAGTTCAAACGTGGTTATGAACGCTGCGTGGAGGATGTGGAAGGAGTAATACTGCCCTTCCATCTACGAGGCCTCTGGGGCAGCAGGTTTTCACGCTCCAGCAAAAAACTGCAGGAGAACAAGAATTCCAAGATACGCCGGAATGTGATTGTGGCCTTTGGTAAACCACTGCCAATAGGCACCAAGGCCCACGAGCTCAAACAGCATGTATTTGACCTCTCTATCGACAGCTGGGAGCACTATACCAACAGCATGGAGCCTATACCCCTGGCCTGGATGCGTACCGCCAAGAAACGTGGTACCGAGATTTGCATCAGTGATGCCAAGGGCGGTGTCTCATTAAATGGCTATAAGACCATGGCTGGTGTTCTGTCCTTCTCCAGGATCATTGCCAAGCGCAGTCCGGAACAAAATATCGGTCTGTTGGTTCCCACCAGTAGTGCCGGGACCATTGTAAACCTGGCGGCACTGCTGGCGGGAAAGACAGTTATCAACCTGAACTACACCGCCAGTGCGCAGGCTCTGGAATCTGCCATCAGCAAAGGCGAAGTGCAGTCAATCTATACCTCGAGCAGGTTTATCAAAAAGCTGGAACAGCGTGGGATAGATCTATCAGGTGTATTTAAGGGAGCAGATGTCTACTATCTGGAAGATATAAAGGACCGGATGAGCCGTTTCAGTCAGCTTATGCTGTTGGCAGCATCGGTAATCCTACCCAGCAGACTCCTGTACGGCCTGTTTGGCAAACGTGTGGATATCCAGGCCCCGGCTGCCATCCTGTTCTCCAGTGGCAGTGAAGGAGAGCCCAAGGGCGTGATGTTGAGTCATAGGAATATCATGGCCAATATCCGTCAGGTTTCAGATGTGCTGGATGCAAGCCACGACGATGTGATCATGGGCACCCTACCCCTGTTCCATGCATTCGGTCTTACCGTTACCGGGCTATTGCCTATGGTTGAGGGTATACCTGTGGTGTGCCACCCTGACCCCACAGACGCCCTGACCATTGCCAAGGCCATAGCCAGGGAACAGGCCAGTATCTTCTGTGGTACATCCACCTTCCTACGGTTGTTTATTCGTAACCAGCGCATCCACCCACTTATGCTCGACTCACTAAGAGTCGTAGTTGCAGGTGCAGAAAAACTTAACCCGGAGGTACGAGATGCGTTTAAGTTGAAGTTCAATAAGGATATCTATGAGGGTTACGGCACCACAGAAACCACCCCTGTGGCCAGTGTTAATATTCCTGACCGTATGGATACCAGAGAGTGGAAGGTACAGGCCGGTAACCGAGTAGGTACCGTGGGCCTGCCACTGCCTGGAGGTAGTTTCAGGATTGTGGACCCCAACACCATGGAGAGCCTGCCTGCCGGTGAAGACGGCCTGATACTGTTTGGTGGTACCCAGGTGATGTTGGGTTATCTTAAAGATGCCGAAAAGACCTCAGAGGTCATCATAGAGATGGATGGTAAGCGCTGGTACAAGACCGGTGATAAGGGGCATCTGGATGAGGATGGGTTTCTCACCATCGTGGATCGCTACTCCCGCTTTGCCAAGATAGGTGGCGAAATGATCAGCCTGGGAGCGATTGAAAGTGCAGTGAGCCAGCATCTACCTGAGGATAGCGAAGTACTTGCCACCACTGTTCCCGATGAGAAGAAAGGGGAAAAGGTGATTTTGCTGTTCTCTGGTGGTATAGAGCATAATGATCTCAAGCTGTTGATTGAGCAGTCTGATCTGAATTCCCTGATGAAACCGGCCATGCTGGTTCCCGTAGAGGAGATTCCAAAACTTGGCAGCGGTAAGAATAATTTCAGCCAGGCCAAACAGATCGCTATGGAGGCAACTGCAGCATGAAAACTATAGATATCCACTCTCACCTGCTAAGCCCCAAGGTACAGTTCAATCGTCTGTATGACCGGATTACCACTTCATTCTTTGGAAGAAGCCTGGGTGTAGATCCAAAGCTGCTCAGAGTCAGACCCTATGAGACCTACGTAGATGCAATGGCCAGTTCCATTAGAGATTCGACTTATGTAGATAAGGCCTGCCTGTTTGGTGTTGATGTACGGCTGGACAAAAATGGCAAGGAGATCGACCGCGACCCTACTGTATGCGCCCTGAGTGATGACGTGGTTGCAGTTGCCAACAGGTACCCGAATCAGTTCATACCGTTTTTTTCCATAAATCCACGACGTGGGGATGCGCTGGAAGAGATAGAGCGCCAGATTGAAAACGGCTGCAAGGGAGCCAAGTTTCTACAGAACTACTGGGGAGTGGATCTGAATGATGAGAGCTTCATTCCCTACTATGAGAAGCTTGAGCAACTGGGAATTCCACTGATCATTCACGTGGGCAGTGAATACAGCATCGATTCTTTTACCGAGTATGAGAGCACCGACATGCTCCGGCTGCCACTGGAAACCGGTGTGACTGTAATCGCCGCCCATATGGGCCTGGGGCGGATAAACTATAAGCTGAAGTTCTGGCGAAATCTATCCAAGAACCCGGATTATTTCGATCAGGACTACTACCAGCTACTGGAGATGCTGGAGCAGCATCCAAACCTGTATGCCGACATCTCCGCCATCCTGGCCCCAATGCGCGCCCGGGCTCTGCGGCATCTATCAGAACAGACCCAGGCACATGAGAAGATCCTGTTTGGGACCGACTACCCGGTTCCCTTTACCATTGGCATGAATAGTTATGATCTTCCCAAACAACAAAGAAAAGATATTGGAAAGATAGCCAACCCATTTGATCGCTACACAGCGGCCATACTGGAGTATTTCCCTTCAGACAGCCCTATATACCGCAACTACAATAAACTTCTGGCTGTCTGATTTAACCAGTCCTGTCCTGGTAACTAAAAGATGCTCCATATTTTCTTTATGGAATCACTTGTGTAACTCACAAATCCGCTCTGTTCTTATCGATTGCGTTGCAAGCTGATAAAGAAATAGCGCCGTATCCATCACCTTTTCTTCACCATTCAACTGAATATCTACAGCGTATTTTCTATCCGCCAATATAGTATGGAGCTGGCCATACTCCTTACCTGATGATGAGTTATAACTCATCAATAGGTTGCCCGCAGCAAAATCAGTAGTCAGCTGATCCACTTTGTTTTGAATGATTTTTGCACTGTGCTTTTTACCTTCATCCAGCAGCATCTTGTGTAGCTGGTTTACCGCATCCATAGCACTAAATTTTGGTGAAAGGTTTACGTTATACACGGATACGATAAACGTAAATACCGGGTTATCCGCCTTGTTTTGAGACAGATACAGGGCCTGGTTGGGAGAGGCATTCTCTGCTTGGAACCAGCCACCTGGTACTATCAGGCTAAAGCGGTTTTGTGGATCTTGGTAGCGCATCAATTTCAGTGCGGCCAACTCCTTTTTAATCGCCGGTTGCTTTGCGGCAAGGGATAGCACCAGTTTTTCATCTTCTGCCTCAGAGGGTATACATGATTTCCCCTTGGCACTGGTTGCTACGGGCTTGGCACTAACAACGGTAAAAACCTGGCTACCGACTTTTTTACCATTTAGTATAAAGTCGACCTGGTATTCTCCTGTTGGCAGCTTCTTGTTTTTCACCGGCTGAAGACGGAAGGCAATATAGCGGCTACCTTCAATATCTATTTTATTCTCCACCAGCTTTTCATATTCACCCTGGTTAATTACATACCATCTCACGCTTACAGATGTGCCGGCGGGGGCACCATCAAGAAAAGCTGTTGCCCATATATTGGCCACACTATCCACAAATTTGCTTTTAGGATTCTTTGGAGCCATGGTTTTCATATCAACATCGGCCGATATCTGCATATCCTCCAAAGTGGTTGCCATTACAGAAATTGGAGAACAGAACACCAACAATAATAAACCCAGTGGTGACCAGCTACTTAAAACCGCTTTTAGATTCATCTAGTTAACCCCCAATATTCAAGTAGATATGAGCATTGCCGCAAATCACATATTATTGTCACTGTTTTCAACCCAGTAATTGGTCTCAAAAGTGCCAGATCATGAGCAGATTGAGTATCCCATACATATGCCTGGATACCCAGAAACAGGTCAGACTATCCTCCAGGCAACTTGTCGCTGGCATCAAGCGCAGTGACTTCAGTGCTGTTTTCTTAACCGGGATAAAATGGATCTCTTTGGTAGGCTGATATTGTTCGCAGTAAAAAATGGCTCCAAGGCCTGTTCCTCATTCGCTTTACCATGATATCCCAGCAGGATCGGTGTACCGTCTTTGGAAAAGGTGATCAGCCTGGTGAAGTCACCCAGTTTCTCTGGTAGCGGCTTGGGTAAAAGCTGGCTAAGCCAGTCCCTGAATACTTTGTAGTCGCGCTTCCTGGCTGGCGTGATGAGTAGTATACGTGTGAGTGGAAGAAGACTGAGAACTTGGCTGATTTCCCATTGGAGCCCTGGCGTCGCGCCAGCCCGAATAACGATAAAAAGCGCCCTATCCAGTAATCCGATGACTTTATCCTGCCATTCGTCATCAGAGACATATAGTCGTGCTGCTCCTGGTTCCGGCAGGAGTTCCCCAGGACGCCCAATTGCAATGTAGGGCCCAAGACGATTCATCAATTTGTTGAACTTATATTGTTCCATTGGCGGCCATGGGCTGTAACCTGGCAGTATTGGGTCCGCATTTCCAAAACGGATAACTTGCCAAAATCGGTGTGAGGCCTCCTCTTGCGAAAAGGAACGAAAATAGATAACCGGTGGACGCTGATCAGTTTTAAGCACATCTTCTGCCAGGGGGGAACCAATACGATGGCCATAGCGCCAAATCATTGGGCCAAACAGGAAAAAAGCAAGGACAGATGTCACCATCACCAGGGCGCTATCTTCTCCGCTGGCCCATAGCACACCGACAAACCCAGCGATCGTAACAAGGATGCCAACTGTCTTCAGGGTGAGACCAAGGGCTGTATTATTCTTGAGTGATTCTTGTGCCATGTGGTTGCGTCCCGATTCTAGCAACTGCCATACCAGGGTGGAAAAGTACCTTTCTAGGTGTTGGAAGCGTAACACGCCATTGCCAAAAGAAAGAGTAGCTATTAATGCTGTTCACTTCATAACAACAATTAGCTGCTGACAGTGTACCTAGTGGAATCAGGTGAAAAGCTGGTGCCCAGGGCCGGACTTGAACCGGCACGGCCGTTAGGCCGGCGGATTTTAAATCCGCTGCGTCTACCAATTCCGCCACCCGGGCATGGGTGAGATGTTCTAACAAAGATAATGGAGGCTGAGTCCGGAATCGAACCGGAGTCCACGGCTTTGCAGGCCGCTGCATAACCACTCTGCCACTCAGGCAGAACTGCACAGAGGTTGGAAAGTATCTAGGATTATTCCTTTTTTTTCCAGCGCTCTACGAAAAAAACCCCGGCTTTTGCGCTCGGGGTTTTCCGAAAATTGGAGCGGGAAACGAGATTCGAACTCGCGACCCCAACCTTGGCAAGGTTGTGCTCTACCAGCTGAGCTATTCCCGCATCATTGGAACGCCGGCTA
>JANQEV010000074.1 GCA_028278145.1 Chromatiales bacterium
GATGCACTGGCTCCTTCAGGTGCGGTCTCGGTTGGGTGCTCTCCACGTAGCAAGATACCGCTGCGGCCATCGATGCTGATGGTGTCTCCAAAGCGGATCTCGGCGTCGTTGATGGAACAGCGGCTTTCGGATTCAAATACCTTCAGTGCCTCACATCCCACTACACAGGTCTTCTCCAGGCGGATGGTGACGATGGATGCGTGGGAGGTCTGGCCACCACGGGCTGTGAGTACACCATCGGCCTGGGAGATCTCATGGATATCCTCTGGTACCGTGTCGGAGCGGATCAGGATCAGTGGGGTATTGGGAGACTGTTCCCGCAGGGCCCGGATGTTCTCCAGGTTGAATACAGCGCGTCCCGACATGGCGCCGCCACACACTCCGATGCCACGTCCCAGCAGGCTGTCCTGCAGGGCTGGGCTGGGGGTGAAGTGCGCCAGGGACTGGATCTTGGAGGTGACCATGTCCCGGGTCTGGAGCAGGAACAGATCATCTGCAGAAGGTCCTTCAAAGGTGAACTCCATCTCCTGCTTGTTCCAGTTCTCGTTGTATACCAGTTCCCGTGACAGCTTGAGCAGGGAGCCGTAGATCTCCGGGAACATCACCTCCATGCACTGATCTACCGGGCGGTCGTCCAACTCCGCCTGCTCAATGGATATAGGCTGGGTGGCCACCAGGCCTCCTACGATGTCCTCGCCCTGATTACCCGGGGTGTAGTCGCCCCACAGGGTGACCTGGCTCAGCTTGCGATAGGGGTGGGCAGTGAACAGCACGCCGGTGCCTGAGTCCTGATTCAGGTTGCCGAATACCATGCCCTGGATCAGTACCGCAGTACCCCACTCATCCGATATATCCATGAGACTACGGTACTTGGCTGCCTCGGTGGCATTCCAGGATTCGATCACCATATTGATGGAGTCATGCAACTGCATCCATGGGTCATCTGGGATGGTCAGGCCGTGGTCGCTGGCCGCCTGTTTATAGGTCAGGGTAAGCTCGCGCATCTGCTCGGCATTAAAGTGCTGTTTCTTGTCTACTCCGTGGCGCTCCTTGGCATCACGCATGATGGTGCTGAACTCATCTCGCTCCATGCCGCCGCTCATGCACCAGGACTGAATGAAACGGCGATAGGTGTCCCAGGCAAAATATGGTTTTCCGGTCTTTTTGGCCAGTTCCTGGGTTATCTCCTCGTTGATGCCAAGGTTATGAATGGTGGACATCATTCCCGGCATGGAGATGATGGGGCAGCTGCGCACTGAAACCAGCAATGGATCGATGTGGCTGCCAAAGCGGCGCCCGGTGGCCTGCTCGATATAACTGATCTCCTTGTCCAGGCGCTGAGTGAAGTCATGCCAGGCCGGGGGGAACCTGCGGATGATCTCCTGGCAGCGGAAAAACTCAGATGTGAGTATGCTGCCGGCAGGGACCTTTACCCCTCGCTTGATCAGTTGGGTCAGGTTATAACCCTTGTTGCCCAGATGGATAAGATCATTGGTGTGCTCATTTTCGGAGTGCAACTGGCAGAACAACTTCTTCGGATCATAGGTCATGAGCAGATCAAGATAGTTGCCACTCAGATGCGCCTCCTGTTCATTCAATACCTGGTAAACCCGGGTAATAAAATTGTCCAGGGACTGGATGCCGATGGTTTCGGCAATCAGGTCGCGCTCAAAACTCTCCGAGATGCGGCTCAGGGTGCCGGTGGTGTCATCATCCACATGATTGCGATAGGCGGGCAGCAGGGCATCATGCGGTATCTGTGGCACGATTACCGCCAGGGTGTCACGATGGTGGTTGGTGTAGTAGGTGTAACGGATATCCGATATCGCCTCGGACAGGCCGCGGAAGATATCCAGGTACTGGCGATAGGAGAAGCGCTTAACCAGTAGGGATTTTTCCAACACATCCACCTGAGTCTCCAGGCGTCTGGAGGCAATGCCGTCGATGGCCAGGGCGCGAATGAACAGGCGCAGGGCCTTGACCACCCGGTAGAAGGTGGCCTGGGTCAACAGGGTCTCACCAGCCTTGGCGGTCAACTGTTCCAGGTATACATTGGCCAGATTCTCCAGGCGGAAGGAGAGACTCAGGGCGTCGAACTTCTTCTCCTGGTAGCGCCCATAGACCGAGGGTATATCCGTGGCGATATGCCGCTTGTGGAAGATATCCTCCCGGGCCTCAAATATCTCTGGACTGAGGGTGATCTCCTTCAACTTTTCCAGGGTATCCAGTACCGCCTCCAGGCCGGTGTATGGGTCCTCTGACTGCAGGGCCTGTACCATGGGTCCTATATCTGGCAGGCCGCTCTCCTGCAGCTCCTGGCCCCGGTTTTTTATATCCTCAAAGCCCAGGTCATATTTGAGATTGACCAGTTGATACATGCGAATAAGCAGGATTACCCGACGCAGCTCTGACTCAGGATAATCTGTCATGGCCATGATGGTTTTTTCCATCTCGCCGCGGGGCCAGGTGAGCAGTTCCTTCTCTTCCGGGAATACAGAATTTTCGAACAGCTCTACGGTTATCTGATGCACCCAGGTTACATATACGCTGTCCGGGCTGATCTGGTGCAGCAACTCTTCCGGGATGTAAGGGGCTATGGTCTGCTTGTCCAGGGTGCGCCAGAAACGGATGATGCCGTTGATGAAATCGACGATGATGTTGGAGCTTTCCACATGACTCTGCTTACGCAGAAAGTGGATTAGTTTATCCTTGCGTTTGTGGGTTTCGTCCAGCTCGGTGGATACCTCGCGCAGTATGCCTTCGGAGCCGATCTCATTAAAGAATACCGGCAGCAGTCGGGTGAACTGTTTTACCAGGTTGTAGGCCGGGCCAATGTCACTGTTGAGCAAGCGGGTGATCTCTTTCTGGAACAGGTCGGTATCACGGATGCAGGTGCCAGACAGCTTGATGTTAATGATCAGGGCCGAGAGCAGGGTGGAGCACCACTCCGGGTTCTGAATGATCAGGTTCATCCACACCCGTATGTTATATAGATGAGAGGTGTTGAATATGGGCTGCCAGTCCTCGGTCACCCCTTGAACTGAGCTGTACTGAAATCCGAAGCGAATGGCCTGCGCCAGGAACGCCTCCACCAGACGCCCATTGTTGCGTTTCAGGATCTCGGTACCCAGCACCTCGATGCTCTGCAGGGCGGTATGAGGGAAGCGTTTTACGTTGGCACGCAGGAACACGAACGCGCGTAAAAAAAACTCTTCGATCTCGGCGTATGGTTGTTTGCGCACCAGTTGGATCAGGTTGCGGTTGATCTCCTTCAGGCTCTCCTCATGGATCATGGAGAGTCCATCGATATCCATAATGCGGAACAGGAACTGCAAGCGATAGTTTTTGTACAGGCGTTCCGATTCAGCAGTCCCCAACTGGGTTGCCATCAGGCGGTAACCCTTGACTATGTCAAGATAGGAGGGGAATTCCACCAACTGGGCCAGTTGCTGTATGGAGGCAGATTGATCATCTACCTGCTGCAGGCGCTCCAGGTTATCACGAATGGCATGGTGAGAAATGATATCCAAGCCATCTGTATGTATGTCGCAAAAGCTGGTGGGATCATCCTGATGCAACCAGTAGTCATAGGTGTTGAGCAGACAACTGCTCTGGAAGACACACAGGGACTCCCAGTCAAACTCCTGCTCCAGTTCTGTACCTTTCGACTTGGTGAGCAGGTTTTTCAGCGTGGTCCTGATTGGGTGGTAGCTGCTGGAGATAATCAGCCTGTTCTTCTGTGACAGGGTGTTTAGTTGTGCCAGCATATGAGCCAGGGAGTCGCCGTAAGCGGGTAATTGCTTGGTGCCCAGATCTGAAACCAGTTTGTCTAGGTAGGCACAGATGGCCTCAGCTACCTCTTCGGCCGAGATGAATTTTCCCGACTCATCCAGGGCTTCCAGCAGTATCTGGAGAATTGTCTTGGCACATTCGGGACCGGCATCATGGGCCAGGTAGCGGCTGTTGTTCTTGAGGACAAAGCTGCGGAATTCAGGCAGGATCAGGCGCCAGTTGCGAAACGGGTGGTTCAGTTCCAGCAGTAGTTTATCCAGGCCCTTGATCAGGCCGGAATACCCCTTTACCGGTTCCCGTAGGATTTCATGACACGAGTCGATCTGGATATTCTCAACCGCGGTTTCCAGCAGGTTGGCACGCAGGGCGTCTGAGCTGTCCAGGCCAGGTTTACTCTTCGTTGTCATGAATCACTACTGCCTTTATCTACTGTGCTGCCGTGGGATCAGATCTCCTGCGACTGCATATGGTTGATCAGGTCCAACAGACGATTGGAATATCCCCATTCGTTATCATACCAGCTCATTATCTTAACCGAGTTACCCAGTACCCTGGTACAACTTCCGTCCACATAAGAGGAGTGAGGGTCACCCTGAAAATCAATGGAGACCAGAGGGTCATCTGTATAACCCAGGTAGCGGTTGGCTGACTCCTGCAGGGCCTGGTTGACTTCGGAGGTGGTGGTTTCTCTTTCCACTTCCATTACCACATCCACCAGTGACACGTTGGGTGTTGGCACGCGCACCGCCAAGCCGTCGAATTTCCCAGTCAGTGCAGGTATCACCAGGGAGACTGCTGCGGCTGCTCCGGTACGGGTGGGGATCATGGACAGGGCTGCGGCCCTGGCCCTACGCAGATCAGAGTGAGGGAAGTCCAGCAGGCGTTGATCATTGGTATAGGCGTGGATGGTGGTCATTAATCCACGGGTGATACCAAAACGGTCCAGTATGACCTTGGCTACTGGTGCCAGACAGTTGGTGGTGCAGGATGCGTTGGAGACCACCGTGTGCTTATTGGGGTCGTACTCATCCTCATTTACACCCATGACTATGGTCTTTACCTCGCCCTTGGCCGGAGCTGATATAACCACCCGGCGTACGCTGCCTTTCAAATGCCCGGCTGCCAGTTCGTGTTGGGTAAACAGTCCGGTGGATTCGATTACATAGTCTACGTTGTGATCACTCCAGGGGATCTCGGCCGGATCCTTGAAGCGGGTAAATGCAACCTCGTCGCCATCTACCACCATTCCTTTTTCTGTTACTTCTACCTCGCCATCAAAACGTCCCATGACCGAGTCATATTTTAGCAGGTGGGCCAGGGTGTCCAGCTGTGTCAGGTCGTTAACTGCTACGATCTGCATCTCTGAGAAAGCCTCATCCTGGCGGATGGCGCGAAAAACGTTTCTGCCGATGCGTCCAAACCCGTTGATGCCGATGCGGATAGTCATAGTTGATCCCTCTTTAATCTATAGATACGAATTGTCTGGATGAATTGATGCATGCTATCTGGTAAATGTTGCAGGAAAAAGAATGCCAATATCAGACCTGATCATTCCATCTCTCCATCCAGCCAGGATATTTCATGTGCGGTTCTGGCTCCAATCATACAGCTCTTCAGGCTCATGGCCATTTCGGACTCCGTACGTGACCTGGGTATACGTCCTGCCATGATCTCAGCCCGGTACTGAGGAAACAGCGGCTTGCGTTCCGGCTGGGCGTAACCATCTGGAAAAACCGGGTTACCACTGCTGTCATACTTGTCTGTCGCACCTACTGTATGCAGCAACTCATGTGCTATGACCAGGTTGTTCTGTTTGTCCTGCTGCTCAGATGCGTAGCCATGCACTATGCCTAATAGCCCCTTTTGCAGGCCCAGTGAATGTTGCAGTGGTTTTTCGTTGTCCATAGCGTGATATAGCACAAATATCCTAACCCTGTTGTCGTTGGAGTGTGTATCTGGCGTGTTGTTCCAGGCCCAGTAACGCAGTTTCAGACTCCACCAGGCTATCTTGAGTGAGGAAGTGGGTTTCTCGGGTGGTGGAGGCGGGACGTCAGACACTTCCGGACCAAGGCTGGTATGTGTTGGCTGTTCCTGAAACAGGTTGTAGCGCTTGGCCTCGCGTGCGATGAATTCATCGATTGGGGAGAAAGTGTCGGCATTCAGATTGGCAATGTAGGCTGCTGTTGTTTCTAAGCCATCACCGTTGATGGGAAAGATGACAACCTCCAGTGGTTCCAGCCAGGAGGTGGAGTAGAGACGCTGTTGCTTGGTATAGATGGCAGCGAATGCCAGGACGCACAGCAGAAGTAGAATTCTGATATTTCTGAAGCTAAACAGCTTCATCTGTTTATCATCCTTAGATATGTTTCTCGCAGAGATACCAAGGACGCGAAGAGACTTTCTGAACAGGATTTCAGGTTGTTTTCTTGGCGTGCTTTGCGTCTTAGCGCGAGTTTCAAAGCAGCAGCAACTCCAGAAGTGCCTTTTGTGAATGTATCCGGTTTTCCGCCTCATCCCATACTACGCTGTCTGGACGGTCTATTACCGATGCAGCTACCTCTTCACCGCGATGGGCCGGCAGGCAGTGCATGAACAGTGCATCCTTGTCTGCCTGCTGCATGAGTTCATCGTTCACCTGGTAGTTGGCAAAGGCCAGTTCTCTTTTAGTCTGTTCGTCCTCCTGTCCCATACTGGCCCACACATCTGTTACCACCAGATCTGCATTTTGCGCTGCTTCCATAGGGTCATGGATGATCTGGCAGTGATCGGTGGCAGGAGACAGAATCTGGTTCTCTGGCTCATAGCCTTGAGGGCAGGCGATATTCAGTTTGAAATCAAACTGGCGGGCAGCATTGATATATGAATGGCACATGTTATTGCCATCACCCACCCAGGTTACCGTTTTCCCAGCAATATCTCCCCGATGTTCTATATAGGTTTGCATGTCAGCAAGTAGCTGGCATGGATGCAGTAGGTCTGTCAGGGCGTTGATTACCGGTACCAGTGAGTTCTCGGCAAACAGCTCCAGGTCCTTCTGGTGATAGGTGCGTACCATGATGCAGTCCACCATGCGGGACATGACCCGGGCGCTATCCTCAATGGGTTCGCCCCGACCCAGTTGGGTATCCCGGGGAGAGAGAAATATGGCGTGCCCACCCAGTTGCGCCATGCCGGCCTCGAAGGAGATGCGGGTACGAGTGGAGGATTTTTCAAACACCATGGCCAGGGTGCGTCCTCTGAGTGATTCATGAGGTTCACCAGATCGCAACAGCTGTTTGAGTTCTGAGGCGCGCTGTAACAGCCTGTGTAACTCTTCTGTTGTCAGGTCCAACAGTGACAGGAAATGTCGCGGTTGCCGTTTGGCGCTGTTATCCGTCATCGATTTATCCATGTCGGTAGTAATGCGGCTATTGATCCTGGTCGGTGGAAAGGAACTGCTTTATCAGTTCAGCCAGAATATTTACCATCTCGTCACTCTGTTCATCGCTCATGACCAGTGGTGGTAATAGCCGTACTGTAGTGTCTGCGGTTACATTGATCAGCAGGCCCTGCTCCAAGGCAGTGGTCACCAGCTCACCACAGCTGCGGTCCAGCTCTATGGCTATTAACAGGCCACAGCCACGTATCTCTTCTACCCCGGCGACCCCCTCAAGGGCGTCCGCCAGGTCAGCCAGTATCTTGCTTCCCAGCTGTTCTGCGCGCTCTGCCAGTTGCTCTGACTCCAGTACATCGATCACTGCAGATGCGGCGGCGCAGGCCAGGGGGTTGCCACCGAAGGTGGAGCCGTGTGTGCCAGCGCCCAGTACCTCGGCAGCTGCACCATGGGCCAGGCAGGCGCCAATGGGGACGCCATTGGCCAGGCCCTTAGCCAGGGTCATTACGTCCGGGATAATATCATTGTGTTGATGGGCGAACATGCGCCCGCTGCGGCCCATGCCGGTCTGGATCTCATCCAGCATTAGCAGCCACTCATTGGCATCACAAATATCGCGCAGTTGATTCAGGTAGTCGTCAGGTGGGATGTTGATGCCGCCCTCTCCCTGGATTGGCTCTACCAGTACCGCCACAACATTGGGGTTGTTTTGCGCCACTATGCGCAGGCTCTCAGCATCACCGTGTGGGACCCGTACGAAACCGCTTACCAAGGGTTCAAATCCAGCCTGTACCTTGCGACTGCCGGTGGCGGAAAGTGTAGCCAGGGTACGGCCATGGAAACTGTTCTCCATTACCACAATGGCAGGGCTGTCTATATCCCGGTTGTGTCCGTAGAGCCGGGCAATCTTTATTGCAGCCTCATTGGCTTCGGCACCGGAGTTGGCAAAAAACACCTTATCCATCCCGGAGAGGCGGGTCAGGGTTGCACCCAGCTCTTCCTGTCTGGAGATCCCGTACAGATTAGATGTATGTATCAGTTCCCCGGCCTGCTGACACAGGGCAGCCTTAACAGTAGGGTGGGCATGCCCCAGGCCGCATACTGCAATTCCAGACAGCGCATCCAGATAACGCTTGTCTTGGGTGTCCCACAGCCAGGCACCTTCGCCGCGTTTAAAATGAACCGGCAGCCGTTTATAAGTGGACATGATGGGGTCCGACATCTTTCGTTCCTTGCAGCTCTTTGAGACTGCCTAAAAGCAAAAGTCGGCCCTGTTACCTAGTGACCGACAAGCAAAATATCCCTAAAAATTGCGGGAAAAAACCTTAATCCTATTAAATTAGGACTTGGTTAGCAATATGCAGGGTCATGATTTAATCTAATGATTTTGAATCTTTTGGTTGCGCAGGTCTGGTATCAGGATTATCGTTGCGCCTGGGAGTCGGCCGAATGATCGCTGTCCCGCAAGGGAGAGAGGAAAGTCCGGGCTCCACAGGGCAGGGTGCCAGGTAACTCCTGGGAGGCGCGAGCCTACGGAAAGTGCCACAGAAAACATACCGCCGAATTCGATGGTTCGCCGTTGGATGGTAAGGGTGAAATGGTGCGGTAAGAGCGCACCGCACCACTGGTAACAGTGGTGGCAGGGTAAACCCCACCTGGAGCAAGACCAAATAGGGAGGCATGTGGCTTCGGCTACAACCTGTGGCCCACAGGGTCTCCGGGTAGGTTGCTTGAGATGCGTGGCGACACGTGTCCTAGATGAATGATCGTTCTCGACAGAACCCGGCTTACAGGCCGGCTCCCTCTCTAATATCCTGAAATTCCTGCTGTAAAAAGTGGGGATCATATCCTGAGTAAATAAAAAAAATCCCATCAAACTCATAACAAATCACTTTAAGTTGTATTCTTATCATTCTGTTTTACTGCGATTTTATTTTCTTGTCCCTCGTTAGAACCACTCTGTAACCCACTGTCTTTAAAGGAACTTTTCCTGTTTTTGTGGAGTAATTGCCTTGACAAGTGGGGAAAATGCTACCTATCATGGCGTTAAGTGGAAAAAAGTGGGTTTTTATGGAAATTTAAGGGGGAGGCCCGGTCTTGTTTCGAGGGGTTAACAGACTCAACCTGGATGCCAAGGGGCGGTTCGCGATTCCGACTAAGTATCGTGAGCGGCTCAGGGATTGCTGTGCCTCGCAATTGGTGATCACTATTGACCCAAATGACCATTGCCTCCTTATCTATCCATCTCCTGAGTTCCAGGAGATTGAGCGCAAGCTGATGCGCCTGCCTTCCTTTAATAAGGGTGCCCGGCGGCTGCAGCGCCTGCTGGTGGGACATGCCATTGAGGTGGATATGGATGGTCAGGGCAGAGTTCTGCTCCCACCACCACTACGGGAGTTTGCTCAGATGAATAAGCATGCAGTGCTGATTGGGCAGGGCAACAAGTTTGAGTTGTGGGATGAGGGGCGTTGGAACGAGCTGCGTGAGAGCTGGTTGGAAGAGTCTGATCTGGAACAGCTCGATTTGCCGGCAGACCTGGAAACATTGTCCATCTGATGGGTGCTCCAGCCGACCACATACCGGTGCTCTTTGAAGATGCGCTGGAGGCCCTGACTATATCCTCATCCGGGATATATATAGATGGAACCTTTGGTCGGGGTGGGCACAGTGGTGCGATCTTACAACGCCTGGGCAGTGATGGTCGGCTTCTGGCTATTGATAAAGATCCGGAAGCAGTAGCTTATGCCGAGCAGATGTTCGGCGGAGATGAGAGATTTTCTATAAGGCATGGGTCATTCGCCATGTTAGAGCAGCTGGCACAACAAGATGGTGTAGCCGGAAGCGTCGATGGAGTGCTCCTCGACCTTGGGGTCTCTTCACCCCAACTGGATGACCCGGCTCGCGGTTTCAGCTTTCTGCGTAATGGTCCCCTGGATATGCGTATGGACAGCAGTTCTGGTATGAGTGCTGCACAGTGGTTGGCAATCGCTGAAGCCAAGGATATTTCCCAGGTGCTGAAAGAGTATGGTGATGAAAAGTTTGCCAAGCGTATCGCGCGGGCCATTGTCGAGACACGCCAGGAGCAGCCTATAGATACCACTGGTCAGCTGGCAGCCATTATTGAGCAGGCTGTTCCCACTCGTGAGCGTGAGAAGCACCCGGCTACGCGCAGCTTTCAGGCCATACGTATCTATATAAATACAGAACTTGATGACCTGAGAAAGTGTCTGGATCAGTCATTGCGGGTGCTGGCACCAGGCGGGCGTCTGGCGGTGGTCAGTTTCCACTCACTGGAAGATAGGATTGTAAAGCGCTTCATAAGAGAGAGTGCGCGCGGTGATGATTTTCCTGTGGGTCTGCCTGTAACCCAGGAGCAGCTGCAGCCAAAGTTACGTGTGGTAGGTAAGGCGATCCACCCATCTGCTGAAGAGATAGATATGAACCCCAGGGCGCGCAGCGCCGTGCTCAGGGTGGCAGAGAGGTTGGCGGCATGAGTCCGCGCGGCATGGTGTTTGTGATTATGCTGGCTGTAGCCGTTGTGGCCTCGGCTACTGGGGTGGTGTATGCGAAATATGCTTCACGCAAACACTTTGTGGAACTGGAGTCCCTACGGTCACAGCGGGATGCAGTGGATGTGGAGTGGGGGCGGCTGCAATTGGAGCAGAGTACCTGGGCTACCCATGGACGGGTAGAGCGTATCGCTCGGGAAAAACTGAATATGCGAATTCCTCTGGTGGAGGAAGTTAAGGTGATCAGGCCCTGACTATGGCTGGTGAAAAACGCAAAAAACGGGCGGCGACAACATTGAAGCGTGAGCAGGCTGAACTGCCGCGCTATCGTGCGCGACGTTGGGCGTTACTTACCCTGCTCTGGATTGCTGGAGCGGCTGTGGTCTGGCGCGCGGTGGACCAGCAGATATTTGAGACCGATTTTCTGCAGTACGAAGGTGAGCGGCGTCATTTGCGGGTAGTGGAGATACCAGCGCACCGCGGCATGATCATGGATCGCAGAGGTGAGCCATTGGCGGTGAGTACGCCAGTGGACTCCATCACTACCAACCCACGGGTAATTAGTACCAAGACAGGGGATCTGACTGCTTTGGCGAAAGTTCTGGGTCGAGATGTCAAGGCTTTGCAGAAACAGCTACAACAGCGGCAAGACCGCTCTTTCATGTATCTGAAGCGCAGGGCAAACCCTGATCTGAGTGAAAAGGTAATGCAGGTGGTGCGGGAGCAGAAGCTGGCTGGGGTGGAATTGCAGCGCGAATATCGTCGTTTCTACCCCAGTGGGGAAGTGTTTGCCCATGTGGTTGGTTTTACCAACATAGATGACAAAGGCCAGGAAGGGATTGAGCTGGCTTTTAATGAATGGCTTAGCGGTACCTCCGGTAGTAAACGTGTGATCCGTGATGGGCGGGCTCGGGTAGTAGCAGATGTAGAGAATATTAGGTCGCCACGACCGGGGCAGACACTGACCCTGAGTCTGGATTGGCGGGTGCAGTTCATGGCCTATCGTGAACTCAAGGCCGCGGTCAGCAAGCACAAGGCCCGTTCCGGCTCTGTGGTGGTGCTGGATGTAAAGACGGGTGAAGTCCTGGCCATGGTTAATCAGCCGGCATTCAATCCTAATGGTTCCAAGCATGGCAGTGGCCGCATGCGCAATCGGGCTATGACGGATCTGTTTGAGCCCGGTTCAACTATCAAGCCATTTGTGGTTGCCAGTGCTCTGGAGGAGGGGATTATCACTCCCGATAGCAAGATCAATACTGCACCAGGTCGCTTCAAGGTGGGTAAAAACCTGATTAAGGATATTCGTAACTACGGCGTGATAGATATTGCCACGGTGATTCGGAAATCCAGCAATGTGGGTATCAGTAAGATTGCCCTGGATGTTCCTGCGGAAGAGCTGTGGAATAGCTTCCTGGGTTTGGGGTTTGGCTCCTCCACCAATACTGGTTTCCCGGGTGAGGCCGGTGGGGTCTTGGCGGCATTTGATCAGTGGTCCAAGTTTGATCATGCCACCCTTGCCTTCGGATATGGCCTATCGGTAACTCCATTACAACTGGCCCGTGCCTATGCGGTATTGGCGTCAGACGGACTAAATCTACCGGTTACTATTCAGCGGCGTGATACCCAGGTGGAGGGTACCAGGGTATTCAGTCCGGCCACTGCCGCCACCGTTCGCTCCATGCTGGAGAAGGTGGTGTCGGCAGAAGGGACGGCGCCGGCAGCAGCAATCAAAGGTTATCGGGTAGCAGGTAAGACCGGCACAGTGCGCAAGAGTATCTCTGGCGGTTACTCGGAAGATAGATTTTTCTCCGTGTTTGCCGGCATGGCCCCGGCCACTGATCCGCGACTGGTGGCAGTGGTAATGATTGATGAGCCAAGTGCGGGGAAATATTACGGAGGTCAGGTGGCAGCGCCAGTGTTCTCCAAGGTGATGGGTGGTGCGTTGCGACTGTTGAATGTATCCCCGGATAAGTTTCCTGGTGACAGTCTGCGTATGGCCAAGAGTGGGGGAGGACGCTGATGGTTAACTCCACGTCCAAACCTGAGTTGAAACTGTCTGAGCTTCTCAGTGGGTTTACCAGTGTCGATCCGGAGCTGGATTGCACAGTAAGTCACATTACTCTTGATAGCCGGCAGGTACAGAGTGAAACCCTGTTTCTGGCCTGCTCCGGCGGTGAACTGCATGGCATGGATTTTCTGGAGCAGGCGCTGGAGAACGGTGCCCGTGCCGTGGCTTATGAGCCAGATGAGAACTGGGATGAGCAGCGGATTCAGCAGCTACCGGTTATGCCCTCTGTTCCATTTATTGGGGTAGAGGAATTGAGTGTGCGCGCCAGTGAGATTGCTGGCAGATTTTATCAGCATCCTAGTCGCAATATGAGCGTCACTGGCGTTACCGGCACCAATGGCAAGACCAGTAGCACCATGTTCCTGGCCCAGGCTATGGGTGATCAGGTTGATTGCGGCGTAGTAGGAACTCTGGGCAGTGGTTTTCCTAATGACCTGCGTCCCGGAACCCACACCACTCCTGATCCGGTAGGTCTGCAACGCATAATGTCCGAGCTGAAAGCTGATGGCGCCAGTTGTATAGCCATGGAGGTATCATCCCATGCCCTGGAGCAGCGCCGGGTGGAGGCGATCCATTTCGATGTCGCTGTTTTCACCAACCTGAGCAGGGATCATCTGGACTACCACGGCACTATGGAGGCCTACGGTGCCTCCAAGATGCGTCTGTTTAAAATGCCGGGCATTCGTTGCGCGGTAATCAATCTGGATGATCCATTTGGGTTGCAACTGTTAGCCAGGCTGCCGGCCGGAGTGCTGGCTTTGGGGTATGGCCTGAATCAGCAGACAGAGATCCCTGAGCGGCTGGATGGGTGGGCCTGGGCCATGGATATACAGCAGGATGGCCGTGGTATGTCGGTTCAGGTGCAGACCAGCCGAGGTGATGGGGAGTTTAACACCGGGCTGTTGGGGCGCTTCAATGTAAGCAACCTGTTGGCAGTTCTCAATGTAATGCTGTTTCAGGGCATAGGTCTTACGGATGCGCTGGAGCGACTGTCTCATCTACAAACCGTGGCAGGCCGTATGGAGCGTCACGGCGGAAATCAACAGCCGCTGGTAGTGGTGGACTATTCGCATACTCCAGATGCCCTGGAGCATGCTTTAGAAGCTGCCAGAGCGCACACTGCTGGCAGCTTGATCTGTGTATTTGGTTGTGGTGGTGACCGGGATAATGGCAAGCGTCCGCTTATGGGTGGTATAGCTGAGCGCCTGGCTGATCGGGTAATCGTTACCGATGACAATCCGCGCACTGAGGATGGTGACGGGATTATTGCCGATATCCTGAAAGGGATGGAGCAGCCAGCCAGTGCTCTGGTACAGCGTGATCGCGCCAGTGCCATCAGGATAGCGGTGGCTGAGGCCGTCGCAGGAGACCTGGTGCTGGTGTGTGGCAAGGGACATGAAGACTACCAGCTGGTGGGTGATCAGCGCCTTCATTTCAGTGATCGGGAACAGGTGTTACTGGCATTGGAGGAAAGTGCGGCATGATCAGCATGACCCTCACAGAAACCGCCAGCATCCTGAATGGGCATCTTACAGGTGCCGATGCTTCTTTCTCTTCGGTTAGTACCGACAGCCGCAACCTGGAATCTGGGCAGCTGTTTGTGGCCCTGAGCGGTCCCAATTTTGACGCACATGACTATATATCTCAGGTGGAGCAGGCCGGCGCGGCCGGTGCAATAGTGCAGCGTGAGCTGGATACCGATCTTCCCTGTATTCAGGTGCAGGATACCCTCAAGGGTCTGGGGCAGCTGGCCTCGGCTTGGAGGACAAAGAGTGGCGCCACAGTCGCTGCAGTTACCGGCAGCAATGGTAAGACCACTGTGAAGGAGATGCTGGCTGCCATCATGGCTTGTCGGGGGAGTGTCCTGGCTACACAGGGCAATCTGAATAATGAGATCGGACTTCCGCTTACCCTATTGCGCCTTCAGGAGCAGGAGTATGCCGTGGTGGAGATGGGTGCCAATCATCCTGGTGAGATTGCAATTCTGACCCGTATTGCAGCACCTGATGTGGCTTTGATCACCAACGCAGGACGTGCCCACCTGGAGGGCTTTGGCAGTGTAGAAGGGGTAGCGCATGCCAAGGGTGAGATCGCTCTTGGGCTGGATCAGACTGGAACATTTGTGTTCAACGCAGATGATGATTGGGCTGGACTATGGCATGAACTGGCCGCTGGGCGACCAGTGCGTACCTTTGGGTTTGATCCTGCGGCAGATGTCACGGTCCAGGAGCAGAGTCTGCGCAGTGAATGGCGCAGTGATGGCTTCTATAACTGTTTTACGGTGCGTACACCAGAGGGTGAGTTTGAGGTTGAGTTGGGGCTGGCTGGAAAACACAACTGCAGAAATGCCTTGGCTGCCATTGCAGTGGCCGGAGTGATGGGTGCCACATCGGATGAGATATGTAGTGGGTTGGCCCAGGTTAAGCCGGTTGCAGGCAGGCTCAATCCTATGCTGGGAAAGGGAGGTGTATTTCTGATTGATGACAGCTATAACGCCAACCCGGACTCCGTATCTGCAGCCATCGAGGTGCTAGCTGGAAGCTCTGCAGTATCAGACTGTCGTTTCCTGGTGCTGGGAGAGTTGGCTGAGCTGGGTGAAGGTGTGGAGCAGATCTACCGTCAGCTGGGAGATCTGGCCAGGGCCGCCGGTATAGAACATCTGTATGCAGTTGGCGTTGCAGCAGATGCTGCAGAATCCTTCGGTGCTGGTGGTCGTGGCTTCCAGGATAAAGAGCAGTTGATAACAACTTTAAGAAATGAATTGAGGTTCGGGGATATGGTTTTGGTGAAGGGTTCGCGCACGGCAGCTATGGAAGCAGTCATTCATGCGCTAAGCGAAGGGGAGGAGGGCTGATATGTTGCTATATCTGGCTGAATATCTGGCTCAATATGATACTGGCTTCACCGTGTTTCAGTATCTGACCCTGCGCGGTATCCTGGGTGCGCTCACCGCCCTGGTCATATCTTTCATGGTTGGTCCGGTGATGATTCGTAAACTCAGCTTTCATCAGATCGGACAGACGGTGCGGGATGATGGTCCCGAAAGTCATCTCTCCAAGGCTGGAACTCCAACTATGGGTGGGGCCTTGCTGTTGGTTGCGATCGGTATAAGTACCTTGCTGTGGTCAGACCTGAGCAACCGCTATGTGTGGGTGGTGTTGCTGGTGACCCTGCTGTTTGGCGCTATAGGTTTCTATGACGATTATAAAAAGCTGGCCCTGAATGATCCCAAGGGTCTGTCCGCCCGTTATAAGTATCTGTCCCAGTCTCTGGTTGGTTTGGGTGCGGCACTATTTCTCTACTATACCTCCAGCCTGCCGGCTGAGACCCAGCTCATCATACCCTTTGTAAAGGATGTGGTGATTGAGATGGGTCCATGGTTTGTAATTCTTACCTACTTCGTGATTGTCGGTACCAGCAATGCGGTCAATCTCACTGATGGTCTGGATGGTCTGGCCATTATGCCTACCGTTCTGGTGGCTGGGGCACTGGGCGTCTTTGTCTATGTTTCCGGTCATTCCGGAATTGCCGACTATCTGCTGATTCCGTACCTGCCGGGCCTGGGTGAAGTGGTGATCTTTTGTGGTGCCCTTATTGGTTCCGGCCTGGGTTTTCTCTGGTTCAACGCCTATCCGGCCCAGGTGTTTATGGGAGATGTGGGGGCGTTGGCACTGGGTGCTGCCCTGGGAGTGGTGGCAGTGGTGGCGCGTCAGGAGCTGGTGCTGGTGATCATGGGTGGTGTGTTTGTGATGGAGACGGTGTCGGTGATTCTGCAGGTAGGCTCATACAAGCTTACCGGTCGGCGTATCTTTCGCATGGCGCCACTGCACCACCATTTCGAATTGAAGGGCTGGCCGGAGCCCAGGGTTATTGTCCGGTTCTGGATTATTACTGTGATTCTGGTGTTGATTGGTTTGGCCAGTCTCAAGATTAGATAGCTATGAATTGTGCAGTATTAACCAAGGGGATACGCATGCAGCAAATGGAGGCAAAGGAGTACAAGACTCTGATTGTCGGTCTGGGCAAGACCGGACTCTCCTGTGCGCGCTATCTGTCGGCCCAGGGTGTTCCAGTGGCAATTACTGATACCAGGGAGCAGCCGCCTGGGCTGGAGGCTTTGAGATCAGAACTCCCTGATCTGGCCCTGTTCCTGGGTGGTTTCGATGCCTCAGTGTTTGATGCGGCAGATCGGCTGGTGGTGTCTCCCGGTGTTCCGGTGTCAGAGCCTCTGATCCAGGAGGCCATGGAGCGGGGCGTGCCAGTGGTGGGTGATATAGAACTGTTTGCTCAGATAGCCGATGCTCCGGTGATTGCCATAACCGGCTCCAATGGCAAGAGTACGGTAACCACATTGGTCGGTGCTATGGCGGAGCAGGCCGGTCTGCGTACCATGATCGGTGGTAACCTTGGTGAGCCAGCTCTTGATCTGCTGGGGCGTGGAGCAGAGCTTTACGTCCTGGAACTTTCCAGTTTTCAGCTGGAGACCACCAGCTCTCTGCATTCCAAGGCTGCGGTGGTGTTGAATATCTCTTCCGATCATATGGACCGCTATTCCGGTGTGGAAGCCTATGCCAAGGTCAAGTCAGATATCTACAATCAAGCTGAGATAGGTGTCTACAATCTGGATGACCCCAGGGTAGTGGCTATGAGCCAGGGGCAGGAGAGCGATCTGTTCTTTACCCTGAACCAGCCGGGCCAAAACTGTTTCGGCATCTGTCGCATAGATGGCATCGAGTGGATCTGTTATGAGCAGCGGGCACTTCTGCCCGCAGCCGTGCTCTTGATGCCAGGACGGCATAATCTAAGTAATGCCCTGGCAGCCCTGGCCCTGGGTAGTGCCATGGGTCTGCCGGATAGTGCCATGCTGGATGCCCTGAAGCAGTTCCGAGGTCTCCCGCATCGTACCCAGTTTGTAGCAGAACATGCAGGTGTGCGCTGGTACAACGATTCCAAGGGTACCAACGTGGGTGCCTGCGTTGCTGCCCTACAGGGATTTGAGGGTAAGGGCAAGACTGTGCTGATCGCTGGTGGAGACTCCAAGGGGGCAGACTTCTCTGTTCTGGCGCCAGTGGTGCAGCAGACGGCACGGGCTGTGGTGCTGATTGGTCGGGATGCTCCAGTTATTGAACAGGCGCTTGCAGGTACAGTGCCCCTGTTGCATGCAGCATCCATGGAGGAAGCTGTTTCTATAGCGGCTGAGCAGGCCCGGTCTGGGGATCGGGTGCTTCTGTCTCCTGCCTGCGCCAGCTTTGACATGTTTTCAGGTTATGAGCAGCGCGGCCAGGTATTCATGGATGCAGTGGCGGAGGTGATTCAATGAGCGCCACTATCCGCACTCAGGCAACCTCAGAGCGGGTGGGATTTCAGCTTCCGGAGCTGGACTATACCCTGATTGTCGCCGCCTGCGCGCTCCTGGGTCTGGGTTTGGTAATGGTGGCTTCAGCTTCACTGCACCGGGTGGGTGATGCTCCTTTCTATTTTGTACTAAGGCACCTGATTGCTGTGGGTATTGGTCTGGCGGCTGCAGTGGTGATGTTTCAGGTTCCAGTTAAGCAGCTGCAGAAGATGGGTGGCGTACTCTATCTGTTTGGGTTGTTTCTACTGCTTCTGGTGTTGTTGCCAGGGCTGGGAAGAGAAGTGAACGGTGCCACCAGGTGGATACCGATAGGTCCGTTCAGTCTGCAGAGTTCCGAGTTTATGAAGCTGTTCCTGGTGGTATATATCGCTGGCTACCTGGTACGTCGGCAGCTGGAAGTTACCCATACGGTCTGGGGTTTTATCAAGCCCATGATCCTGCTGGTGCTGGCAAGCACTCTGATCATGATTCAACCAGATTTTGGCACCACCACGGTACTGTTGGTTACTGCACTGGGAATGCTGTTTCTCGGTGGGGTTCCGGTATGGCAGTTTCTTATCCTCATCATACTGGCAGGCTCAGCGATGTTTACCCTGGTTATATTCTCACCTTATCGATTGCAGCGGGTTACGGCGTTCCTGGATCCATGGGCTGATGTGCAGAACAGTGGTTACCAGCTGGCTCAGGCCCTGATTGCGTTTGGGCGTGGTGAGTGGTTTGGGGTGGGTCTGGGTAATGGTATTCAGAAACTGTTCTATCTGCCGGAAGCGCATACTGACTTTCTGATGGCAGTAATAGGGGAAGAGCTTGGGTTAATGGGGACCATGTTGGTGATTGTGCTGTTTGCGGTAATTGTATGGCGTGCGTTTTCCATTGGCGCTAAGGCCGAGCAACTTGAACTGCGCTTTTCCTCGTACATGGCTCAGGGTTTTGGATTGTGGTTTGGGATTCAGGCTTTTATCAACATAGGAGTAAATGTTGGCCTGCTACCGACCAAGGGGCTGACTTTGCCGCTAATGAGTTATGGCGGTAACAGCATCATTGTGGCCTGTATGGTGATTGCAATCCTGGTGCGCATCGATTTTGAGAATCGACAACAGGAAGCATCCTCCAACGGAGATAAATTGCGATGGGCTCACGGGTGATGATCATGGCCGGGGGTACCGGCGGACATGTATTTCCAGCCCTGGCGGTGGCTACGGAGCTGCGCAGTCGTGGCCTGGATGTTATGTGGCTGGGATCGGCCGGTGGCTTTGAAGAACGTGTGGTGCCGGATGCTGGTTTCTGTATGGAGACTATAAGTATCAGTGGGCTAAGGGGTAATGGTCTGGTGCGATGGCTCAAGGCGCCATTTATGCTTCTGCTGGCCATGTGGCAGGCACTGGATGTACTGCGTCGCTGTCGACCTTCTGTGGTGCTTGGTATGGGGGGATTTGTGACCGGCCCAGGTGGTGTGATGTCCAGGTTCTTGGGCATACCACTGGTTATACATGAGCAGAATGCAATTCCAGGGATGACCAACAACCTGTTATCGCGGATTGCCACCCGGGTGCTGGAGTCATTTCCAGGCAGCTTTGGTGCGGATAAAAATGTTGTCCTGGTTGGAAACCCCGTGCGTGCTGATATCTGGCAGCTGCCGGATCCGACCCGCCGGATGGAGTCCAGAACTGGACCTGTTCGTCTCCTTATCCTGGGTGGTTCCCAGGGAGCGCAGGCATTGAATCAGGCATTGCCTCAGGCTATGAACCAGATGGATTTTTCCACCCAGGTACAGATTCAGCATCAGGCTGGCAGGGGTAAGGATGTGATTACCGCTGAGGCATACCGGGCTATTGGGGTAGATGCGGATGTTGTGCCGTTTATCTCCAACATGGCCGAGGCCTATGCCTGGGCCGATCTGGTCATTTGCCGGGCTGGTGCATTGACCGTGTCTGAGCTGGCGGCGTCCGGGGTAGGTTCGATATTAGTGCCATATCCATATGCCGCTGATGACCACCAGACCTTAAATGCCAGCTACCTGACTGACTCTGGTGCCGCGGTTTTGCTGCCGCAGTCAGAGCTGGACCATGAGTCACTGGCGTCCATCTTGAAACAGTTACTGGATGATCGTGGCAGGTTACTACAGATGGCGCAGGCTGCACGTGACCTGGCAAAACCCATGGCCACCATGGATGTGGCCGATATTTGTGAGGAGATACAGCTGCAATGAACCAAGCAAACATCAACCAGCAGCGACATGCGGCCGAGGCTATGGGGCGTATGCGCCATATCCATTTTGTTGGTATTGGCGGTGCCGGCATGAGTGGTATCGCAGAGGTGATGTTGAATCTGGGTTATCACATCTCAGGGTCTGACCGGCGCTCCGGACAGGTTATTGATCAACTGCGGGCGCAGGGTGCTGAGATTGTCATAGGTCACAATGCAGGCAATATTGCAGGTGCGGATGCAGTGGTTATCTCCAGTGCTGTAAAGGAAGACAATCCGGAAGTGGCGTCGGCCCGGGCCGAGCGTATTCCTGTGGTACCCCGAGCCGAGATGCTGGCAGAGCTGATGCGGTTTCGTTTTGGTATCGCCGTGGCTGGTACCCATGGCAAGACCACTACCACCAGTCTGGTTGCCAGTCTGCTGGCTGAGGGTGGGCTGGATCCAACTTTTGTGATTGGTGGTCGTCTCAACAGTGCCGGTACCAATGCCAGGCTGGGGACAGGCGAGTATCTGGTGGCTGAGGCAGATGAGAGCGATGCCTCGTTTCTCTATCTGCAGCCAATGATGGCGGTAGTAACCAACATTGACGCAGACCATATGACTACATACGGAGGTGATTTCGATCGCCTGCGAGGCACCTTTATTGAGTTCCTGCATCATCTGCCATTCTACGGCCAGGCGGTGCTGTGCATTGATGATGATGAGATACGCGGCTTGTTACCACAACTAACCCGCCCGGTTATCACCTACGGATTTTCTAATGACGCTGATCTGCAGGCTATGGATGTGCGGCAGGAAGGTTTGCGTACCCACTTCTCGGTGCGGTTTGCCGATGATGAAGAGGTGTTGCAGACAACCCTGAATATGCCGGGACGACACAATGTACTCAATGCCCTGGCGGCCATAGCAGTGGCCAGAGATCTGGGTGTGGACAATGCATCCATAAGCTCGGCCCTGGAGAAGTTTGAGGGGATAGGTCGCCGCTTCCAGGTTAATGATGGCTGCCGCACTGCCAATGGTGAGGTGATGCTGGTGGATGATTATGGCCATCACCCACGTGAGGTGGATGCCACCATTAAAGCGATTCGTGAGGGATGGCCGGAGCGTCGTCTGGTACTGGTATTCCAACCCCACCGTTACACCCGCACCCAGGAGCAGTTTGACGATTTTGTCCAGGTGTTGTCACAGGCGGATGTGTTGGTGCTCACCGAGGTATATGCAGCAGGTGAAACCTCAATTGCAGGTGCCGACGGGCGTTCCCTGAGTCGAGCCATTCGTGCCCGGGGCCAGGTAGATCCGGTGTTTGTGGATCCGGTAACCGATCTGCCTGAATTGTTGCGGGGATTAGTCCAGGACGGTGACGTGGTGGCCATGATGGGCGCCGGTGATATTGGAGCCATGGCAGCAAAGATGCCGCAGCTGCTGTGTGTGGACGCGGAGGATACTGACTGATTATGTCTGAGTCTGCCTACAGGGGAGAGATGTTGTTTGACGAGCCACTGGCCAGGTACACCACCTGGCGTGTGGGTGGTCCGGCACGCCGTCTCTTTCGACCGGCAGACAGCAAGGACCTGGTGCAGTTCCTGCAATCACTGCCCCAGGATGAGCCGTTGCTCTGGCTTGGTCTTGGCAGCAATCTATTGGTACGTGATGGGGGCTTTGAGGGCACTGTGATTTTGACCCGCGGCCAACTGGATGGAATGGAACTGCTGGATGACAACCGGGTGTGGGCCGAGGCCGGAGTATCCAGTGCCAAGCTGGCTCGCTTTACCGCCCATAACGGCTTGTGTGGAGCAGAGTTTCTGGCCGGTATTCCAGGCACTCTGGGAGGTGCCTTGATCATGAATGCCGGTGCCTTTGGTGGTGAGACCTGGGACTGGGTGGAGCAGGTGGAGACGGTTGATCGCAGTGGAGAGGTGCGGGTCCGAAAACCAGATGATTTCAGTATCGGCTACCGCAAGGTTTCCGGAGCAGAAGGCGAGTGGTTTCTTACTGCCATCCTGAAACTGGAGCCGGGTGATGGTGAGGCTGGACTTGCGGCGATTCAGGAGTTGCTGGACAAGCGTAATGCCACGCAACCCATAGGTCTGCCCAGCTG
Source organism: Chromatiales bacterium (assembly GCA_028278145.1). GTDB lineage: Bacteria > Pseudomonadota > Gammaproteobacteria > Chromatiales > Chromatiaceae > JAAGZL01. The sequence goes on from JANQEV010000074.1 coordinate 22,402, forward strand.
TGGTTCTGTATTCAGGAATCCAGAGGGTGATTATGCGGCGCGTCTGATTGAACAGACCGGACTCAAGGGTACCTGTATAGGTAAGGCCTGTGTCTCGGAAAAACATGCCAATTTCATTATCAATACCGGCGGTGCTACCGCGGCTGAGATTGAGGAGTTGTTACAGCTGGTGCGCGAGCAGGTAGAGAAGGCCAGCGGTGTACATCTGATATCTGAGGTGCACATCGTAGGTGAGGAGGCTGCCGCATGAATATTCAGGCCGGTGATTTTGGCAAGGTGGCTGTGCTGATGGGTGGGTTATCGGCAGAACGTGAGGTTTCGCTGCGCAGTGGTCAGGCGGTACTGAATGGCTTGCTGCGCAAGGGTGTGGATGCCCACGGCATAGATGCTGGCAGTGATGTATTACAGCAACTGGTGGCTGGTGGGTACGACCGGGTATTTATCGTCTTGCATGGTCGCGGTGGAGAGGATGGCGTAATCCAGGGTGGACTGGAGACCTTGGGTCTGCCCTACACCGGTAGTGGAGTGCAGGGATCGGCCTTGGGAATGGACAAGTTCAGGTGCAAGCTGTTGTGGAGCGCTCTCTCTATGCCTACCCCGGAATATCTGCTGGTGCAGGATGAGTCTCAGCTTGAAGACGCCGCCGCGCTTGGTTTTCCCTTGATGGTAAAACCGGTGCATGAGGGTTCCAGTATCGGTATGGCCAAGGTCTGTGATGCCGGCGAGTTACGTGCGGCATGGCAGGGGGCCAGAGAGTATGACAGTCAGGTAATGGTGGAGCGTTGGATAACAGGCGAGGAGTTTACTGCAACCATTCTCGGCGAAGAGGCCTTACCCCTAATCAGGCTGGAGACACCACATACCTTCTATGACTACGAGGCCAAGTACAGCTCGGATAGTACGCAATACCACTGTCCTTGTGGGTTGGATGAATCAAAAGAGCAGGAGTTGCAGGAGCTGGCGCTGGAGGCATTCAAGGTTGTTGGTGCCAGTGGCTGGGGGCGGGTGGACATAATGATGGATGCGATACAGCAGCCCTGGCTTATTGAAGTTAATACAGTGCCAGGGATGACCGACCACAGCCTGGTGCCCATGGCTGCCAGACAACATGGGCTGGATTTTGATGAATTGGTGTGGCAGATCCTTGCCACCTCAATGGAGCAGGGTTAATGGCTAGATCGGGTGCAACCACAAAGCGTAAATCCAAGGCTGCTGCCCAGCGTCGTGAACAGCAGAGGCATGCCATGCTGTTGTGGTTCAAGGTGATGCTGGTGGCAGGGGTGGTTGGTGCCGGGCTCTACTGGGGGGTCACCGCAGTGACTGACCCCACACTGTTGCCACTGAAGGTGGTGCGGACGGACGGTAAATTTCGCTACATGCAGCGACAGGATCTGGAACAGGCAGTGGCTGACCTGGCCAGAGATGGATTTCTTACCGTGGATGTGGCGGCGATCAGGGACCGGGCCAAGAGTTTGCCCTGGGTGGATCAGGTAAGTGTACGCCGGGTCTGGCCGGACAGTCTGCAGCTGTGGGTGGAGGAGCATGTGCCTCTGTCCAGATGGCAGGACGACGCCATGCTGAATGTACGGGGAGAAGCCTTTTGGCCAAAACCCGGAACCTTACCCGCAGGATTTCCTCTGCTGTCCGGGCCGGATGGTAGTGAGAAGGAGCTGGCCAGGCAGTACATGTCCATAAAAGTACGCCTGGGCGCTATGGGGCTGGAGATTAAAGAGATGAGGATGGATGAGCGTCGGGCCTGGAGCATGAAGCTGAGCAGTGGAACTGTCATACGTCTGGGCAGCAAGGATCTGGAACACAGACTGGCGCGTTTTTACAGCATTTATCCGTTGCTGGAAGCAGATAAGCGGGAATTGCATGAGGTTGATCTGCGTTATACCAACGGCTTTGCCGTTACCTGGAAAAAACTTAATCCCACAGCAGGAATAGGGGACAGAACCGAGACCTTGAGAGGATTGGTGTAATGACCAAAAAGGTGGAGAAAAATCTAATTGTAGGCCTGGATATCGGGACCTCAAAAGTTGTTGCCATTGTTGGCGAGATAAAGCCGGAAAAAGAGATTGAGATTATCGGTATCGGTTCGCATCCGTCGCGCGGTCTGAAAAAAGGCGTGGTGGTGAATATCGAATCCACCGTTCAGTCCATTCAGCGTGCGGTGGAAGAGGCTGAGCTGATGGCCGGTTGTGAGATCCACTCGGTGCATGCCGGGATCGCCGGGAGCCATATCCGCAGTCTCAACTCCCATGGAATTGTGGCTATTAAGGATCATGAGGTGGCGTACGGTGATGTGGAGCGGGTGATTGATGCTGCCAGGGCAGTAGCTATCCCGGCAGATCAGAAGATTCTGCATATTCTGCCCCAGGAGTTCATCATCGATGAACAGGAGGGGATCAAGGAACCGGTAGGCATGTCCGGTGTGCGACTTGAAGCCAGGGTGCACATGGTGACCGGTGCCGTGAGTGCGGCGCAGAATATCGTTAAATGCGTACGACGTTGTGGCCTGGATGTGGATGATCTGATCCTGGAGCAGCTCAGTTCCAGTTACGCAGTTCTGAGTGATGATGAAAAAGAACTGGGTGTCTGCCTGGTGGATATTGGAGGAGGCACTACCGATATCGCCATCTTCACCGATGGTTCTATACGCCATACGGCAGTGATACCTATTGCCGGTGATCAGGTGACCAACGATATCGCCGTGGCCCTGCGAACCCCAACTCAGCATGCTGAAGATATCAAGGTGAAATATGCCTGCGCCTTGACGCAGCTGGCTGCTGATGACGAGACCATAGAGGTACCGAGTATCGGTGACCGTCCATCCCGACGCCTGTCGCGCCAGACCCTGGCGGAGGTGGTGGAACCACGCTACGAAGAACTGCTGACTCTGGTACAGGCGGAGCTGCGTCGGAGTGGATTTGAAGATCTTATTCCAGGAGGTGTCGTGCTTACTGGCGGCAGCTCTAAGATGGAGGGACTGATTGATCTGGCGGAAGAGGTGTTCCATATGCCAGTGCGTCTTGGAGTCCCGCAATACATAACCGGACTGGTGGATGTGGTGCGTAATCCCATTTATGCCACCGGTGTTGGTCTGTTGCTGTTCGGTTCCAGTAACCGAACCACCCAGATGCGGGATCTGCCTAATGGTCCCAGCATGAATGATATCTGGGGTCGCATGCGCAGTTGGTTTCAGGGGAATTTTTAATGTTTTTATATTTTTCAACATATGGGTGCCTGGGTCTTGGACCTGCTAAAGAGGAGGGTGTGTCATGTTTGAGTTGATGGATGCATATAGTCAGAATGCGGTGATCAAAGTAGTTGGTGTCGGCGGTGGTGGCGGTAACGCTGTCAATCACATGGTGGATGCCAATATCGAAGGGGTGGATTTTATCTGTGCCAACACGGATGCACAGGCATTGAATAACAGTAGGGTCAGGACCCTGTTGCAACTTGGTGCCAACATCACCAAGGGGTTGGGTGCGGGTACCAATCCTGAAATTGGGCGCGGTGCAGCACTGGAAGACCGGGACCGGATTCAGGAGGCGCTGGAGGGCGCGGATATGGTGTTCATTACCGCCGGTCTTGGTGGTGGTACCGGGACCGGAGCAGCGCCTATTGTGGCCGAGGTGGCACGGGAGATGGGTGTGTTGACCGTGGCAGTGGTAACCAAGCCATTCACCTTTGAAGGCAGTAAGCGCATGCAGGTGGCCGAAGCTGGTGTGGAAGAACTGGGGAGATATGTGGACTCCCTGATTACCATCCCAAATGAGAAGCTGTTGGCAGTGCTAGGTAAAGAGATCAGCCTGTTGAATGCCTTTAAGTCGGCCAACGATATCCTGCTGGGTGCAGTACAAGGCATTGCTGAGCTGATCACCCGTCCGGGTCTGATCAACGTGGATTTTGCTGATGTGCGTACCGTTATGTCTGAGATGGGTGTGGCCATGATGGGAGCTGGTAGCGCCAAGGGTGAGAACCGGGCGCGTGCCGCAGCGGAAGAGGCTATCCACAGCCCACTGCTGGAAGATGTTAATCTTTCGGGCGCCCGTGGCATACTGGTGAATATAACTGCTGGGTTGGATCTCTCCATTGGTGAATTCGATGAGGTTGGAAACACCGTCAAGGAAGTAGCCTGTGATGATGCTACCGTGGTAGTGGGTACCGTGATCGATCCGGAGATGGAAGATGAGCTGCGGGTGACCGTGGTTGCAACCGGTTTGGGTGATGCCGCTCTGCGGGTCGAAGCTCCGGAAGTAGAGGAGAAGGAAGTGGCAGTATTACGGCCTGTACAGACTGAAGAGGATGTGTTTGCCCGCCCTGATTACAGCTCCATGGATCGTCCGACAGTTATCCGCAAGGATCCAAAGGCCGCGCAACCCTACCCTGAGCCTGCTCAGGAGAAGGAGATGGAGTATTTGGATATACCTGCTTTTCTGCGCAGGCAGGCTGATTGATGGTTAGGGGGCAGTGTGATAAAAGTTAGATCTGCTGACAGCTGACAGCTGACAGCTGACAGCTGACAGCTGTGAGCGATAGTTCTGTATCAGGCCAAAACGGCTGCTATGGAATAATTATGGATTGGTGCTTTTGTCATGGTTACTGCTTATGCTAATATATCACCCGTTTTTTTCGGGATATACGGTGGGGACAGGTAAATAATGATCAAACAACGTACGTTGAAGAATGTGATCCGCGCCACAGGTGTAGGCCTCCATACGGGAGATAAGGTATATCTCACGTTGCGGCCAGCAGCAGCAAACACCGGTATCGTATTTAGACGTGTTGATTTGGAAGAACCGGTCGAAATCAAGGCCTGCCCGGAAAATGTTGGCGATACCCAACTGTCCACTACCCTGGAAAAGGATGGGGTAAAAATATCTACTGTGGAACATCTGCTCTCAGCCTGTGCTGGTCTGGGTATTGATAATGCCTATGTAGATGTCAGTGCAGCAGAGGTCCCGATTATGGATGGCAGTGCCGGGCCCTTTGTATTCCTGATCCAATCTGCCGGTATTGAGGAGCAGAATGCAGCCAAGCGTTTTATCCGCATCAAGCGAGAAGTTGTGGTGGAAGAGGATAATAAAAGCGCTGCATTCAAGCCTTTTGACGGCTTCAAGGTCTCCTTTGCCATCGATTTTGATCATCCAGTATTTACCGAACGCACCAGGTTCGCATCGGTGGATTTCTCCTCAACCTCCTTTGTGAAAGAGGTAAGTCGTGCTCGTACCTTCGGTTTTTTACGGGATATCGAGATGCTGCGTGAACGCCAGTTGGCCCTGGGTGGCAGCATGGATAATGCCATCGTGGTGGATGACTTCAGGGTTCTGAATGAAGACGGTCTGCGTTATGAAGACGAGTTCGTAAAGCACAAGATTCTAGATGCCATAGGTGATCTCTACCTGCTGGGACACAGCCTGGTGGGCTCTTTCATCGGCAACAGGTCAGGCCATGCCCTGAACAACAAGCTGCTTAAAACTCTCATGGCTGACAAGGAAGCCTGGGAAGAAGTTACCTTTGAAGAAGGTAGCGATGAGCCTATCTCTTACTTGAAACCAATCCCAATCTCCTGAAACTACTCAGGTTGGCAGGATATATGCTGAGTTAGTTCCCGTTCTTATGATGGGAGCTAAGGCGCCGCAATGCCGCCTGTAGCTCAGGGTCAGAGGTATGGTCGGCAACTCTAGATAGCAGGTTGGCGTTTTCAGTAGACAGAAGACGAGCTGCACGTGTCTTTGATTTCGCCATTATCTTCTTGTTGTCAACCATGATTTTGACGGATACCTTATTGATTTCTTTATGTTTGTTCTTTAGTCGCGTAACAAGTTCCCGTGAGAAATAACGTAGTCTGCTCGCCCATGCTGAAGAGTCTGTGTACAGGATGAGTTGATCCTGTTTCAGTACCAGAGCTATGCAGTGATCATTCAATGGAGAGGGAAGCAGGCTCTTTACCAGTTCCAGAGAGGCCTGGTTTTGTTGCATATGTGCCCGAATTGTGGCAAATTCGGTGTGGATTTTCAGGTAGTTATTTAGGGGTTTGAATTTTCCGTTCATGGAGGGGCGGTTGGGGATTCTGGTTTATTAACCGGATATAAGTACGAGAAAAGATAAATACAACTGTATGAAGATACTACTCCTGTCTGATCGGCATCACAAATCTGGGTCTATTACTATCTCACCATGGTTAATGGTTGTGATAGTTGTCCTGGCAATTGCCGGGGCCTCCACCACCGCATCCTGGTATGGATACCAGATGGGCCTGGATGAGGGTACAGATCAGGGCCGCAAGCATGAGCAGCAACGACTACAGCATCGTCTCCAGGCAGCAATCGTCTCCAGTAAATCCCTCCAGTCCACCATTGACCAGCAGCGTAAAGAGTGGGAAGTAAATAAGATTCAAACCAATGAACATCTGAATGTACTGGCCCTGAAACTGGGGCAGTTGCAGTCACATGTGGTGCGTCTCAACGCCCTGGGAGAGCGCCTCACCACGATGGGTAAGCTGGATTCAGAAGAGTTTGATTTCAAGAAAATACCTGGGCGTGGTGGTGTAGATTCTCAAAGCAAGCCCAGTGCGGTTGATCTCAAAGAGTTGGTAAAAGAGATTGATTCTCTGTCCCGCGTCATAGAGGACCGGGAAGTGAAGTTGAGTGTGCTGGAAAACCTGATCATGAACACTGATATGCAGAAGGAGATCCACCCCTCAGGTCGCCCGCTAAAGGGTGGATACATATCCTCAAAGTTTGGCATGCGGATTGATCCGTTCACCGGTAAAAAGATCTTTCATAATGGAGTGGATATTGCCAGTAAAAGGGGAACCCCAATCAATGCAGTTGGTTCGGGAATAGTTATTTTTTCCGGAACCAAGAGCGGTTATGGGAAGGTGGTAAAGGTACAGCATGGTAATGGGTTTGTTACCATCTATGCCCATAACCATGAGCTTATGGTTAAGTTTGGTGACTATGTCACCAAGGGACAGAAGATTGCAACCGTAGGCTCAACCGGGCGCTCAACCGGGCCGCATCTGCACTTCGAAGTGCAGCTAGACGGAAAAACAGTCAATCCAGTCAACTACTTGAGCGCCGCCAAGTAATTTAAAATCTAAAAGCCGGTGCGTTCGTGCCGCGCCTATCTGTTTAATCCAATTCTTGAAGTAATCCTGGGTTCCTGTCCTCGATTCTCAATCATTACTTTTTCAGCCGCAAATGAACGCAAGTCACTGCTAATGTACACAAAGATGAATAAAATCTGGTTATTTGCGAAAGATAGTATTGTGCAGTTCCTAGGTTGAGCGAAGAAAAGACAAGTATTGTTGCTGGCGTTGCCTAACTGCCCGGCATGGCTTGAGCTATCCTAGGCAATTTGTTTGCGAGAATTTGCGGTGATTTGCGCTAGTTGCGGATAATTACCTTTCTTATCAGCAAACAACCGCGGCATCTGCAGCAAATATGGTGAAGGGTTGATATATGCCTGCAACATGACCATGTTTTGCGGTATCATTCCCAGTTTTATTATTCCAGACGGAACCGATTTTCATGCTCACAAAAACATTCAGTAAGATCTTTGGCAGCCGCAATGACCGGCTGATCAAGCGCATGATGCGTGTAGTGGCAAAGATCAACGAAATGGAACCAGCTTTACAGGCCCTGTCCGATGAAGAGCTGAAGGGGAAAACTGTAGAATTTCGTGATCGGCTGGAGCAGGGTGAGATCCTGGATGATCTGTTGGAAGAGGCCTTTGCCACGGTACGCGAGGCTGGAGTAAGAACCCTGGGTATGCGCCACTTCGATGTGCAGCTGATCGGCGGCATGGTGCTGAATCAGGGCAAGATCTCGGAGATGCGTACCGGTGAGGGTAAAACCCTGGTGGCGACCCTGGCGGTATACCTGAATGCCCTGACTGGCAAGGGTGTACATGTGGTGACGGTTAACGACTACCTGGCACGCCGTGACGCAGCCTGGATGGGAAGGATCTACCATTTCCTGGGACTCACCATTGGTGTGATCAACTCCTCCGGTGGCGCTGGTTCTGATGAGTCATCCTACCAATACAATGGTTCCAGTGAGGCAGAGCCAGGCAGTTATCCATACCTGTCCAAGGTGACGCGCCAACAGGCCTATGCCTGTGATATCACCTATGGCACCAATAATGAGTTTGGGTTCGACTATCTGCGGGACAATATGGCCTTCAGTGCCGATCAGAGGGTGCAGCGGGATAGGCACTTTGCGGTGGTGGATGAGGTGGACTCCATCCTTATCGACGAGGCACGTACCCCCTTGATTATATCTGGTCCCACTGAGGGTAGTTCGGACCTGTATCAGAAGATTGATACCATCATTCCCAAGTTAACCCAGCAGGATCCGATAGAAGGGGAAGACGGTAAGCCTGACTTTGGACCTGGTGATTACTCCCTGGATGAGAAATCTAAGCAGGCCTTTCTCAGTGATGAGGGGCATCAGCATGTGGAGGAGATGCTAACAGACATGGGGCTGTTGGCTGCGGACTCCAGTCTCTATGACTCGGCTAACATCAGCATGATGCATCATGTGACAGCAGCCCTGCGTGCTCACACCCTGTTTCAAAAAAATGTGGACTATATCGTACAAAATGGCGAGATAGTGATTGTGGACGAGTTCACCGGCCGTACTATGCCAGGCCGACGCTGGTCTGAAGGTCTGCATCAGGCCGTTGAGGCCAAGGAACGGGTGGAGATCCAGAATGAGAACCAGACCCTGGCTTCTATTACCTTCCAGAACTATTTCCGTCTGTATGAAAAGCTGTCAGGCATGACTGGTACTGCCGATACAGAGGCCTACGAATTCCAACAGATCTATGGCCTGGAAGTGGTAGTTATCCCAACCAACCAACCCATGATTCGAGATGATATGGGTGATCTGGTGTATATGACTGCAGCAGAGAAATACAACGCCATTATTGATGATGTGGAGGATTGTGTTCAGCGCGGGCAACCGGTGCTGGTGGGTACCGCATCTATCGAGACCTCAGAGCTGATTTCAAATCTGCTCAACAAAAAGAAGCTAAAACATAATGTACTGAATGCCAAGCAGCATGAACGCGAGGCAGGGATTGTGGCCGAGGCGGGGCGCCCGGGTGCAGTCACCATTGCCACCAACATGGCAGGCCGTGGTACGGATATCGTACTGGGCGGTAACCTGGAGGTGGAACTGGATGAGCTGGGTGACAAGCGCCAGGATGAGTCAGAGGTGGAGAGCGCCAGAAATGACTGGGAGGAACGGCATAAGCATGTACTGGAGGCCGGTGGTCTGCATGTTGTAGGTACTGAGCGGCATGAATCACGGCGCGTGGACAACCAGCTGCGTGGTCGTTCCGGGCGTCAGGGTGACCCAGGTTCCACTCGTTTTTATCTCTCACTGGAAGATAACCTGATGCGTATTTTCGCCTCTGACCGGGTGTCTGCAATCATGCAGAAGCTGGGTATGGAGGAGGGTGAAGCGATTGAACACCCATGGGTTACCAAGGCCATTGCCAATGCACAGAAAAAGGTGGAGGGACGCAACTTCGATATTCGGAAACAATTGTTGGAATACGATGACGTAGCCAATGACCAACGTAAGGTGGTGTATGAGCAGCGCGACGAGCTCATGGAGACTGAGGAGATTGAGGATACGGTCAAGTCACTGCGATACGATGTGGTCAACGAATTCATCAGCAGTTACATACCACCTGAGAGTATGGATGAGCAGTGGGATGTTCCTGGTCTGATGGTTGCCATGGAAAGCACCTATGGTTTGAAGTACGAGATCCAGCGCTGGCTGGATGAGGATGACAATCTGCATGAGGAGAACCTGCGTGAACGCATTTTGGTGCTGATGGAGCAGGAGTATAGCGACAAGGAAGAGCTGGTCGGTGCAGAGAATCTACGCGTATATGAAAAAGGACTGATGCTGCAGATCCTGGATACCAAGTGGAAGGAACACCTGGCGGATATGGATTACCTGCGTCAGGGTATTCATCTGCGTGGTTATGCCCAGAAGAACCCCAAGCAGGAGTATAAGCGTGAGGCCTTCGAGATGTTCTCCCGCATGCTGGATGAGATCAAGCAGGAGTTTATCTCGGTTCTGACTCTGATCCAGGTGCGTACTGATACCGAGATGGAAGCCTATCATCAGGAGCAGCCACTGGATGGTTTTGAGATGAAGCACGAAGAGTTCACCGGTTTTGGTGATATGGATGATTCTCCTGCCGAAGGCCAGGAAGCTGAAGAGCATACACCCTATGTACGCCCCGAGCGAAAGGTGGGCCGCAATGAGCCCTGTCCCTGTGGCTCAGGAAAAAAATACAAGCAGTGCTGTGGCAAGTTGCAGTAGAGCTAGCTGTGCAGGTGAAATGGTGACCACCCAGGAGATGGATTTCAAACCTGTTTCTGGCATTCGCCTAGGTACGGCTGCCGCCGGAATAAAATACCCTAATCGGAATGATCTGGTAGTCATTGAGATGGCACCAGGCTCCAGTTGTGCTGCAGTGTTTACCAGCAACGCCTTCTGCGCTGCACCAGTGGTAGTGGCCAGAGAGCATCTGGCAGAGACTGATCCACGCTATCTGCTGATCAATTCAGGCAATGCCAATGCCGGTACCGGAAATGGTGGGATGGCTGTATGCAATGCCACTTGCACAGCACTGGCTGCAGAGGTGGGCTGCAGTGCAGATGAGGTGCTGCCATTTTCCACCGGGGTGATTGGCGAGACCCTGCCATTGGACAGGCTTACGGCTGCTTTGCCCACGGCAGTGTCAGGTCTGGATGAGAATGGCTGGCCGAACGCGGCAGCGGCTATTATGACCACAGACACCGTCCCCAAGCTGGCATCACGCCGGATTGATGTTGCTGGCACGAGCATAACCGTAACCGGGATGGCCAAGGGCTCCGGTATGATCCGACCGGATATGGCCACCATGCTGGCCTATGTGGCCACCGATGCCAAGGTAGACCCTGGGTTACTGCACCAGTGCCTGGAGTATGCCGTGGCACCATCTTTCAACTCTATTACCGTGGATGGAGATACTTCCACCAACGATGCCTGTGTCCTTATGGCTAGCGGGGCCAATTCTGCTGTGGTGATCACCGAGCCTGATGCTGCCTACACCGCTTTGTGTGAGGCCGTGCTTGAGGTATGTATGGAGTTGGCCCGGGCTATTGTCAAAGATGGCGAAGGTGCCACCAAGCTGGTTGAGATCCTGGTGGAGGGGGCAGTTGATAGCGCTGAGGCGCGCAAGGTTGCCTATACCATTGCCCACTCTCCTCTGGTGAAGACCGCGCTGTTTGCCTCCGACCCAAACTGGGGGCGGATTCTGGCCGCCGTGGGGCGGGCCGGTGTGGAACAGTTGGATATTGATGGCGTTCGTATCTGGCTGGGTGATGTGTGCATCGTTCGCGATGGTGGTCGTGCTCCAGACTATACGGAACAGGCAGGACAAGCGGTGATGGACCTGGGAGAGATTGCGATACGGGTAGAGCTGAATCGTGGCAGTGTAGCAACCAGGGTACTGACCTGTGATCTGTCCTACGATTATGTAAAGATCAACGCCGAGTACCGCACCTGAACTATTGTTGCAGCTGTTAGGCTGAACCAATGGCCCCTTTATCAACACCCTCATATACCCGTACCTGAAACCCAGATTCAGGATGCTTTTGCTTCAGGTTATCAGCAATGTGCTGGGCCAGGTTTTCCACCGTGGAGTCGGTATCGATCAGGTAACAGAGGTGCTGTGGTAGTTCCAGACTGAATTCGCCATGTTCAGCCTGGTAGCCAAATCGATAATAATCAACATCCGCATGACTGAATTGATTCACCAGGTCTGATCTGGTGCCTATGTAGATGTCGCGCCAGAGTTCCGCCCACTCTGATTCAAGTGCCCGGTTCCGCTCTTTATCCTGATAGATTTCAATGCGGGAGCGGTGGCCATGGGCAATGCGCTGGCAGTTGCCGCTATGCTGTCTGAGACCGTGGCTATAGTGAAAACTTGGATCAGAGGTGGATTCGTTATGTAGCTTGAGCTGGAAGTTGCTAACGTTGCTCGGCATATCCGGCAGGATCTTTTCCAGTATTGCTGCGGTCAGGGTTTCTGTAGTGACCAATTCAGTATTCAGTAGCGCTACTGCGGATGCGGGTGAAGTATGGCGTACCACCGCTAGTGAGTCGAGCTGGAATACAATCTCTGTCTTCACGTCACTTTCAATTATCTGACAGCTGTGGTGGTCTGCAGGTACCAGAAGTTTATGATCAAAAAACCGGTCAATGGTCTGTTTAACCTGGTGCTTGATATCGGCGAAATCCAGTATCATCCCCTGCTGATTCAGGCTTCCCTCAAGTTCCACATCCACGCGCCAGCTTTCACCCACAACTCCCCTGGCCGGGTCCAGAAGGGATGAATCGATAATAGTCAGGTTGTTTACAAACAGCTTTGTCATATACCGTGGCCAGGTATTGAGAGGGGAATAGAAAATGGAGCCGATGGGCGGAATTGAACCGCCGACCTACTGATTACGAATCAGTTGCTCTACCGACTGAGCTACATCGGCCCAAAGATGATGGAGTATAAAGAATCATCAATACAGGAACAACATTATTCATCTATCATCATGTGTTTATCATTGTGTAGCAAATGCTGCTATATGGTACTTTGTGTGATACCTTAAATATTGACTGTAGGCTCACGGAACGAGGTGCAGGGATATGGAACTCCCAAAACAGTATTCTGACGGTTTGACATTGCTGGAGCTTTTGATAGGTCTGGCAATTGCCACCATTCTTCTTACTATCGCTATTCCTAGCTTCAATGACATGTTGAATAGGAACCATGTGGCCTCCAGTGTCAACGGTTTCATTTCCAGTCTGCATTTCGCCCGCTCAGAAGCAGTTAGCCGTGAAATGTGGGTAACGCTGTGCCCAAGCAGGGATGGAGCCAGCTGTGTGCCAGATTATACAAGCTGGAATAAGGGATATATTGTTTTTGTAAACAAGGATAAAGATCGGGATCGTGATGCTGGTGAAAGCATACTTGCCGTTTATCAAGACGTATCTGATCAAGTTACAGTGCAAACCTCATCTGATCATAGAAATGTCATTACTTACCGCCCTAGTGGAAGGGCCTGGGGATACAATACGACCGTCAGGTTCTGTCTGCCAGAAAGTTCGTCTCATAATCGAACGATCATCATAGCTACTACCGGTCGGCTAAGGTTGAGTGATCAGATGCCAGGTGGAAAAGCGATAACATGCGAATAAAATGACTAAAATATCAGTCTGACCTATATATTTACGCACAATGCACTCATAGCCGATATTCGGTTGTTTTGTCCAGATGAATGGGCTTTTAGTTTCTGAAGGTTTCAACCATTATTATCTGTAGGAACGTCTTGTTAATAGGAATCTTAAGTATGCGTCATATAAGGGGTTTTACCCTGATAGAAATGATGATCACCATTGTGGTGCTGGCAATTTTGGTTGCGGTAGCGGTACCAGGGATGTTGGGCATGATGGAGCGAAACTCGGTGGTAGCTGAATCCAATGAGTTGATTGCAGCACTATTATTGACCCGCAGTGAGGCGATCAAGCGTGAAGTCAGCACTGTTCTGGTTAGTTCGGCCTCTGGTTGGAGGGTATTTGTGGATACCAATGGAAATGGAACTGAAGATTCTGGTGAAGAGGTGTTGGTTATTCACACGGTCAATAATAGCAACGTTACTCTATCTGCCAACGGTGCTGCAGCTTCTGGAATCAGGTATTCATCAAGTGGTCGTGTGCTTGGCGGTGGTTTTTCTGGTGGCAGTACTGATTACTTTAAACTGGTGCGTGGTAGTGCCCCAACTCGCTGTGTGCGGTTTTCACTCACCGGGCGCCCGTGGGTTGATAAGCATACGACAGAAGGTGGAGGCTGCTCATGATTAGGCACACTTTCTTTAATTCCCCGCGTCGCGCAAAGGGCGCCGGCCTGTTGGAGGTGATGGTTGCTGCGGCTATTCTGGGTCTTGGCCTGCTCGGTGTGGCAGCCCTTCAGGTGACTGCTCTGCAGGGATCAACCAGTTCACAATATAGAGCCAGGGCCACGGATCTTGCGGCATCACTGGCAGATCGCATCAGGGCTAATCTGACCATGGACAATAACTATGTTTCTGGTGTGGCATCCAGTTGTACTGCCCCAGCGCAACGATGCGCTATGACTCCAGATGGTGCGACGGCTGCAAGTGCTTGTACCCAGGCCAACGTGGCTACCTATGACCTGTGGGAGATACGTTGTCAGAGTGGGGTGCGGGACTCCCTGCCGGGAGGGACTATGTCCGTTACCTGTACCGATAGTGATGTGACAGATGCCGATGCCTGTACAGCTGGTTCAGTATTTTCTATTACTGTCAATTGGCAGGGAGTTGTTGGTAGTTCGACGGATACTACCGTGATTCTTAATTTTGTACCTGGGAGCTAATCGTGAAGTATTCAAGAGGATTTACGCTTGTATCTTTGATGGTTGCATCTGCTATCGGCATATTTGTGGCTGGAGTTGCCGGCAAAGTGTATGTCGATAGTAAGGTCGCATTTCAGATGCGTTCGGCGGTTGCTGCCGCAAATGAAAATGGACGTTTTGCGGTAGAGGATCTACGCAGAACTCTGGTAATGGCCGGGCGTGGGATAAGTTCAGGTGATGATTCTCCAGCCGTCTATACCGTAAGTGATAATGGTCTGCGTACTTTTCCTGCTGTGGGTAGTGATGGCGCTATAGGTACTGGAGTCATCGTAAATAGAGACAGTACAGATGCAGATGCCACGGTTGGCTCAAGCGTAATAGCTATCCGTTATGCCGAGGGTCCTTCCTGCGGTGGTACTGTAAGTACCAACACCACTGTGAGATTTTTTGTAAACACCAATAGTGAGTTGGTATGCGAAATTACCGATGCTACCGGTACAACCACTCAGCCTATTGTTTCCGGCATCGAGCAGATGCGTGCACTCTACGGAGTGGATGATGATGCTGATGGCCTGGCAAATCGCTTTTTGACTGCTACGGCCGTTGAAGCTGCCAGCCCTACTCTTTGGCCTAATGTGGTTGCCATCCGCGTTGGGCTTATTGCCGGTTCGGCAGAATTTGAAGTCCCTAGTAGTTATCGTGCTTCCACTTTGACGGCTTTTAACCTATTGGGCATGACCACAGTAGTGCCTAGTGCCAGCAATCATTTTAAATCAGTTACAACGACCATTTCCCTACGAAATCTGAACACTGTCGTTGAGAGGCAATAGATATGACTAACTACAATATCCCTGGCAAACAACACGGTGCGGCACTGGCAATCTCCCTGGTAATCCTGGTGGTTATCACGGTCCTTAGTGTTAGTGCCATGCGTAGTAGTACCATGGAAACCAAGGTGGCAGTCAATCACCAATTCAAACAGATGAGTTTCCAGGCTGCCGAGAGCGCTTTTGCCAGACTGTTGGGTGTTAACCCGTCAGTAAATGTCCCAGGTACCGTAGCAGCAGATGCTGTACCAAACGATGATTACCATACCCATCCCGGCACATCATACAGTCCGGCTACCTATGCGGACCTGGAAATGGATCTGATCAAGCGGAGTGCCCCTGGAGAGTACAAGTTTTCTGGGTTTGGCCTTAGTGTTATCACCCTGATC
>JANQEV010000006.1 GCA_028278145.1 Chromatiales bacterium
AGCTCCAAGCTTCTTCCCGTTTGCTGCTCAGGCCCCTGCACGGCCAGCGCGACAGGCAACTCCAAGTTTCTTCCCGTTTGCCCAGGCCCCTGCGCAGCCAGCACGGCAGACCACTTCCGGTTTCCCGTTCCCGTTTGGAGGAAACAGAACATCTGCAACTCCACAGTGGGGTGCACCTAAGGCACCAAGCATTCCGTTTTTTGGTGCCCAGTCAGGTTTTTCATCTTTCGGCAGCCCATTCTCTGGTTTTGGCGGTCTGGGTGGTTTGGGAGGAGGCATAGGCATGATGGCGGCGCCTGTGGCGGGAATCGCGGCACCCATGATGATCAATTATGCCGTTGCCTCAATGAACCCAACTACTATGGGTAATTTCATTGGACTTATGAGCAATCAAGGGGGCGGTATGACACCGTTTGGTGGAGGCTTTCTAGGTGGGTTTGGTGCGCCAGCAAATCCATTCCAGCCTCGGAGTAGTGGCTTTCCGTTTCCATTCTTCTCAAAATAAGTGAGCCAACGGACGCAGTAACCAGTGCTCAGATAAGAATTCCGAACCTTGAGTTGTTGGTAACTTTTCTTAGGTATCTGCAGGGGAGTACCCAGTTGAGCAAGAATTTTAGGTTGGCAATGATCTGAGTCTTATCCAACTGGTCTTGATTGGTCCCTTGGATAATATCTATATCCAGCCGGCGTAGGAGATGCCGCATCCAGAAAGGGACTTCAGAGAAGTATAGGTAGTGGACAAAGTGCCTCTCAATTCGACTGATTGCACACTCTTCCGTAAACCAGGCTTTATAGGCCATTTGGAATAGGTCAAATTCACTTATCCCCAGGCGATCTGCCACGATATGCAATCTATCTGCATCGGAAATCGGCTGTCTGTATCTGTTAGGCATAACCACACCCTCACTATCTCCGATTCCCCCATGTCGGATATCTAGGTTAAATTACAGATTCCCCATAGTTCTTATGGGAAGTAGCGGCAGGTGCTGGAAACTATTTAGCCGGATTGAGTGGATTCCAGAAAAAATATTGATTAAAAACTTCAATATTTCCTGGCTGTTGTTTTCTGGTTCTGCTTAATGTGTAGACAGATCAACCCTTTAGTCTTTTGCAGCTTATGGTGTCTTTCGTACCACTTCACTGAGACTGCCATCAGTGAATGTCACTTGAACCGAGATTGATCTGGCTGTGCCCAACGGCAGGGTCAAATAGATAATATCCTTGGTGATGGCATTAGGATTTTTCAGGTTGCATGGCTGCAGTTGCCAGGTTTTGTCCAGGGCATCTGAGTTAATGCTGTATCTGACCTGCTCGATGCCGCAGGTATAAGACTCCAGATGCGTAAAGTAGATCCACTGTTTGCCGTTATAGTCGCGAAACGCAATCCAGTTATTTTTGGTCAGGTTCAGAATCTGCTTCATCTGTTCTGGTGGTATGGCGTGTGTGGGTGAGGAGAGTGATATCAGCAACAGTGCCGATGCAATAATTGTAGTGATTTTTTTCATCCGCTTATCCTTGTGCAGTTTCATTGCAGATTTAGGGTAAGCATAGCTGGTTGTACTGGTATACGCTTGGCTTAATAGCGTTTTTTCACAACAAGCCAGGCAGCGGTGAATCTCACTGGTAATGGATGGACTGCCACTTTATTTTTGTCTGTAGCTGTTACTGCTACTTCAGACCGCTTACATACTGGGCCACAGCATGTATCTCCAGCTCTGTCAGCTTGGAAGCGATGGAGTGCATGATGGAGTTGTCGTTATTGCGCTTGCGGCTGTTGAATTCCATCAACTGGGTAGCCACGTAACGTTTGTGCTGGCCAGCCAGACGTGGCATCTGTTCATTACCCTCGCCACTCTCACCGTGACAGGATACACAGGGGGCTACTCCGGAGAATCGGTTGCCCTTGGTGAAGATATACTTTCCAACCCCGGCAAACTCCTGATCTCTTACTTTGTGAGCGGCCGGTGGTTTGCTACTGAAATAATCGGACAGTGCAGCGATCTCTTCATCGGTCAGGCCGAATACCATCTCGCTCATGGTGCCGGTGCGGTTGCCGTCGCGGAAGTCTGTGAGCTGCTTGATCAGGTAGGTCTTGTGCTGTCCGGCCAGGCGCGGGTAGATGGCGCTGGATCCTTCACCCTCCATGCCGTGGCACAGGTGGCACTTGGTTGCGACTATCTTTTTCGCCATTTCATGGTTACTGCCATGGGATGCAGAGACCATCAAAAACAGCAGCATCATTCCTGTAAGCAACTTCATTTTTACTTCCTACCAAAGGTCTGACTGGATTTAAGGAAGTGAAGAATATGTAAAAATACTGATATATGTCAAATATTAATTCCACTTAAACAGTGTGGAATAGTTGTTATGGCGAGAAAGGTTTTTGATATCAATGGCGTAGCTATTCTGACATCTCGTAAAATTCAACCAGGGTAGGGACGCATGGTTCACAGCCGTCGTTACAGCAGCTGGATATAAAGTGTTTGTGCATAACCCCTTGTGCTACAAACTGTTCCAGTGACACCTGGATCTGCTCCCGTTCCAGGTCGAAACCGCGGACAAAATCATCCAGGGATGCCTGTTTACGCCATTTAAGAAAGGTCTGGATGTCTGAAAGGTTCATACTGCAGTTCCCGTGAGTCTACTTCTGATCTCAGGTCCTATTATACCTGTCTGCCCAATTTTACAGTACTTCAATATAATGGCGGTGGAAAGGCCGAAAGACCTAGAGCCTAGCGATCTCTTCTCATTCTCCTGAGCTTCTGTCTCTGTTGTGGTGTAAGCCTGAAGTTTTGTCTTTGCAGGCGGCGTTTGATGGCCTGGCGCTTGGCTGGGCTTAGATTACGCCATTTGTTACGCAGGGCCTTGCGCTCTGCCTCTGGCAGCTTGCGGAACATGCGCATGCGATTCTTGATGCGTTGTCGTTGTTCCGGAGATAGCTGTTTGAAACGTTTGTATAGTTTACGCAAGGCCTGGCGTCTCTCCGGAGACAGGGACTGCCAACGCTTAAACCTCTGTCGCATCTGGCGGCGTTGTTGTGGGTCCAGGGTCTGCCAGCGTTTGGCACCCTTCTGCAGGCGTAGTTGCTGGGTTGCGGCGAGGCCGTCCCAGCGCTTGGCAAAGGGTTTGAGTATCTTTTGCTCCTGCTGCGAAAGCTGATTCCAGGTCAATCCTTGAGTCTCGGCATGGGCATGGGCGAAACAGAGCAGCATCAGCAGAATGGTGGTGGTCAGTAATCTAGTCATTATGTGGTGCCTCATCTGCCAGTGTCTCTGCTTCCATCGATTCCAGTGCCTGTGGGTCAATCCAATCTCCATCTTCGGTTTCCCATTCGCCAAGAAATTCCAGAAATTCCATGGATGGTTGATTCTCCTCGTCGGACCAGGCTACTGAGGTGTAACTCATACCCAGCAGCAGCCAGAGCCAGAACAGGTTAGGTCGCATCTTCAATCCCTTCTTCCAGCCAGTAGTAGAACTCAAGGTCTTCCAACAGCTCGGGATCATCCAGGGCAGCGATGATTTCCATATCCTGGCCATTGTCCAGCATGGCCACAGGCAGTCCCTCTAGGGTCTGCTCGGCCGGGTTGAGAATTAACAATGCAGCTACTATTGCAGAGGCGGCAGCAAATCCGCCTGCAGGTAGCCAGTAGTTGTGCGACGTTCCAGCGTTTTCCAGGGCCTGGGCACGGGCAGAAGCAAGACGTGACCTGGTTGCACCATCCAACTCATCAACACTCTGGTCTAGGGTGTTGCGTATCTGTTCCAGTAGCTTGTCATCTTTGTGGCTCATGCCCGAAACTCCTCCAATTGTTCCCGCAATGTATGCACCGCGCGGGAGTAGTGGGTCTTTACACTGCCTGCAGAACAGCCCATGGCTTGGGCGGTTTGAGCTACATCCAATCCTTCCCAGGTGCGAAGCAAAAAAGCCTGCTGTTGACGTAGTGGTAGTGCATTCAGGGCAGTTTCCAGTTCAGTGGAGAAGTGGTCTGCCTCAAGTCGGGAGGATGGACCCAGGACAGGTCGGTCGGAGTGGTTGGCGATGGGGTCTGCTTCTTCACTGCTGCTGTTGAGCCCAAGCCAGCTACGAAAGCGGTTGCGTACATTTTGGCGGCGATACCAGTCACGGATACTGCTCTGCAGTATGCGATGAAATAGCGGACCCCATTCTGCCTCTGGTTTCTGCCCGTATTTCTGCGCCAGTTTCATCATTGCCTCTTGTACTAGATCAAGCGCATCGTCACGATTGCCAGTGGCAATCTCAGCGATGCGCAGGGCGCGGCCCTCGACCTTGGCAAGAAAATTGTTCATTGCCTGTTGATTGATTGAACCGCGCCCCAATGCTTACCTGTCCTGTGTTATCGACGTCCTCCAGCCCGTCTGGCCATTCTATTACCTTTTCGGTCCATTCTGCGATCAATTCTGTTGCCTTTACGGTCCAGGCGGTTGTTGATGCGATTGCCTTTGCGCTCCAGACGGTTGGCAAGACCGTGGCGTCCGGCGGCATCAGCGCGGGCGGCACGGCGGTCGAAGCGGTTATTGATGCGGTCTCCTCTGCGGTCCAGGCGGTTATTGATGCGGTCGCCTCTGCGGTCCCAGCGCTCGGCAATGCGACCAGGGCGTCCAGGTGCGTTGCCCTGGCCTGCGTAGTTGTCTAAACGGTTGTTGATGCGTTGTCCTTTGCGATCCAGCCGGTTATCGATGCGTTGACCCTTGCGGTCCAACCTGTTGTCTATGCGATCTCCCTTGCGGTCCAGACGATTGTTGATACGATCGCCCTTGTTCTCCAGACGGTCGGCGAGTCTGTCGTTGCCATTGTCTCTGGCCCGATCAGCACGGGCATCAAAACGATCCTCGATGCGATCACCACGGTTATCCAGGCGGTCATTGATGCGGTCACCACGATTGTCCAACCGCTCTTCTATGCGGTCGCCACGGTTGTCCAGCCGGTTCTCAATGCGATCTCCCCATGCGTCCAGGTCCACAGCCAGTGCCGGTGCAGTGATAAGCATGGCCAGAAGATTGGTGCCGATGATTCTGTTTAGGTTCATTTGATTAACTCCCAGGTTAAATAAGTTGATGTTTTTGTTAAGCGCTCAACATGAATAACGCAGGAGGGAGAGATCGGTTGACAAGAAAAATATATATTTTTTCAACCAAAGGGCTGTTAGAGATAAAATCAACTTAAATTCAGTATGTTAGTAAAGGTAGCTATTGTCTTTTACGATGTTGTGAAAAGAGGTGTCGGTGATATTGGCGTAGTCAACTATAGGGAGAAACAACTGTTACATCAGAAATAAAGATTATGACTTAGTACGTGCTTCCCACTTTTTATGCCGTTCCAGTGTGGTTTGCAGCAGACCGATAATCTCTGTAGCTGCTTTTAGGATATGGTCCGGTCCCATTCCTGCGTGTTTCATATCGGAGTAAAAACCCTTTGCCAGGATCTTTGAAACCTTTTCCGGCTGCTGTGTGAATGAGCCTGGGGTAGACCTCTGCATACTTTCGTCTTTGGCCAAGGCTGCGATGGCAAACCTTGATTTCAATAGATTTTGCAGTTGTATGATATAGATTGACTTGGCAATGAACATGCTCAGAATGGTGGTTACTTCAAGATCATGCTGATTATATGTGCGCCCATCAATGGGGTCACTAATATTAATCACTCCAGCAATATTGTTGGCAATTATCAATGGAATTGATAGAAAACCACCCGATGACCTTCTGGCAAGATTGGAATAATCACTCTGTTCGATATCAGGGACCAGCAGTGCTTTACCGGTGTCAGCAACGGTGCCGGCTATGCTCTTGCCAATCGGTGTGGAATTGTTAAAAGCCTCTTTGGGCAGATTGCCGGAGTGGGCTTTCACCCTCAGGTTAAGATCTCCCTCTTCTAGCTCATCTTTCAGTAGCATGATAGAGCAGTTCTTGGAGTCAAGAGCTTTGGCAACCATGGTGGCCAGATCATGAAATGAAGTGTCCAGAGTATCCTGATGTTCCAGATACTCTGCAACATCGATCAGGTTGGCAATGAAGTCGTTTCTACCTTCTGTAGAGCCTGGCATCTGATGCTCCATTTCTGCTAATCCGGCAATCGCTCAGATTAGTTTAAATGCGATCTAGCTGCGCTCGCCTGTATAAAAGATAGCTGAAATAGTTTAAGTACACCGAAATAATTGTATTCAATAGTTGTAGTTATTTAACGGGAGGTCGCTGTTGTGACTCTCAAAACATGGGGAGGTGTTAAATTGTTAGTGCGAGCAGCAAGAACTGGTTATTGTGGTGTGGTGGATCTATTGGGTAGGCATTGGTTATGCGCCTGACATAACTGATAGTCTCTTTCTCAGGTTTCAGATCATTTTTTGGTGCCAATTTATGTTCTAATAACTCAATCTGTGTGCGTTCAGCATCCTTTCCCTGACCAAGATTATTGCTGCTTAGCTTTCTCTCGTGCTTTTATAAATAAGATCTTTTCTCATCTGGAATTGATTTTTTATGGTATCAACCTATCCCTAACTGGGTATAAATATTGTTGGCTATTATCACCAGTAATGCAGAATTCCGCTATCGACCTTATGTAAAAACCATATAATTTGCTAGTATTTGTTAGTATAGTCATAACAACTGCGTTGTTTAGCATTTGGTTCATCTGCCTGTCAGTCCTATGTATATAAGAACTGGGGCCAATGCTATTCATAATGGTTCTCAGGTTACAGAGACATCTGAGTTTAGGCAGAAAATATAATAACTAGTGTCAGAAGGAGAGATGCCATGTTAGCCATGAAGATTGATAACCGGGAAGTGGAGTTTAATGACTCCGGTTTCATGGTGGATTTTGATGAATGGGATGATGAGATTGCCAATGCCCTGGCTGCTGCAGATGAACTTGAGCTTACAGACGATCATTGGACAATAATTAGTTTTATTCGTGATTTTTTTGGTGAGTATGAGATCACTCCTTCTGTAAACGCAGTTCTTAAATCGGTGGGTGACAAAATTACTGGGCCAGATGGTGCCAGCGATATCATCGATCAGCTGTTTCCTCAGGATGGATACAATCAGGCCTGTAGGCTGGCTGGGCTGCCAGAATCATTCTAGTAACCTCTGACATGATCAGAGGTTACTGATGTGTACACCAGCATCTAGCGATAGTTGCAATAGCGTTTAATTAAGCGTCTGTGTCTATGGATACCCCGGGTAATGGAGTCCTTTTGTGAGGGTTTGTATCCACCCCTCAGCCTCTGTTCCAGCACATCTTTTTTCTGCTTGTGGTAGTAGCACTTATCTTCCATTTTTGCCAGCTGCCGTTCGCGTTTTCTAGCCTGTTTCATGGAGCGTTTTTTACTGCGAATCAGGCGGCGTCCGCGTTGTTCATAGTCTCTTAACATACGCCTCTCACCAGGGCGCAATATGTCTTGCAGGGAGTTATTAGATGCGGTTTCTGTAGTGGTTATAACAGGAGTGGCTACAGTTGTATCTGCGCCATGGGGTGCGGTATGTCCATAGTGGACCCTACCAGTTGCATCCACCCAGCGTTTAATCTCACCAGATATGAGTTGTTGATTGAATAGGAAAAGTAATAGGGCGCAGCAGATCATACGAATATCCATTTCGACGTTCTCCTTTTAATTGATTCATGCATGGTGTCCTAACACTGGATCCCATGCAAATCTGATTCTTCTCCTCCAAGTCCTGTAGCGCTTAGCAGAGCCAGAAGTAGATCCAGAAAATGCTTGCGTTTGTAAATGAGAGTCATTATCATTCGCATCGTTTATTGATATTTAAGTGGAGTATGGCAAATGGGGAGTACCAAAAAGAATATGGGGCTGAAGCCAGTCTTAACCCTGTTGACAGCATCTATGGCATTTGTGGGCAGTGCATCCGTTTTGGCTGCAGGACCTTCTACTGAAGACCGCCTCAGATTGCTGGAGCAGAATTTTGCAAAGCTACAGAAGCATGTTGCGAGACAGGATAAAGTCATTGCAAATCAGCATGATACAATAGCGCGTCAGCGTCGCCAGCTGCAGCGTCAAATAGATCATGTAAATGAGAATGGTGCATCCAACAGCAGTGGTGGCGGCTGGTGGCAGGGTGTAGAGATGAGTGGTGTGATTGAGGTTGAAGCCTCAGCCAGCGATCCATATGAGGGTAGCCAAACCAGTGATGTGGTGGTGGCCACTGCTGAGATCGGCATCGCTGCCCAGATCAATGACTGGGTTGCAGGTGAGATCACTCTGCTACACGAAGAGGATGATACAGACCTGGAAGTGGATGTCGCGACTATCACCATCGCCAATCAGGACGTGACCCCATTCTTTTTTTCCACTGGTCAGACCTATGTGCCTTTTGGCGTGTTTGAGACCGGGGCGATTGCCGATCCTCTGACCCTGGAGCTGGGTGAGACCCGTGAGACCGTACTTCAGGTTGGATTTGAGAATAATGGCTGGTCTGGCTCCATCTTTGCCTTCAATGGTGATGTGGATAAAGATACCGACGATCAGGTGGATCAGTTCGGCGCCAATCTGGGTTACAGCCACGATTTTGGCAACGGTCGTAGTGTCACCGTGGGAGTTTCTGCCATCAGCAGCCTGGGTGATTCCGACGCCCTGCAGGATGTCCTGATCGATACCAACCCTGGCGACTACACCGGTGGTGCTAGCATCTTTGCCAGCTTCAGTGCTGGCGGCTGGACCATTTTGGGTGAATACCTGACGGCTACTGAAGAGTTTGCTATGGGAACCCTGGCCCATAATGGCGATGGTGCCGAGCCTTCAGCCTGGAATGTAGAGCTGGATTATGAAACAACTCTGTTTGGCATGCCTACCAGTTTTGCAGCTGCTGTACAGGGTACCAATCAGGCCCTGGGCCTGGAGCTGCCAGAAACCCGTTATATTCTGGCGGCGTCTACAGAGATCTATGAAAACACCACCCTGTCTCTGGAGCTGGCCCATGACGAGGATTACGGCAGTGGTGATACTGCAACCAACACCGATGGTGTGGTGACAGGCACCGGTGAGAGTGCTGATACCGTAACCCTGCAGCTGGCAGTGGAGTTCTGATTCGTTACTGGATCTACCCTAGAAGCAAGTTAACGCCAAGCCATGGAAGGCAAAAACGGTCATACCGGGATCCGGTATGACCGTTTTTCTTGTGCGGCCAATAATACTCTATTTGGAAGCTGGGAGTACGGCGTACATTCCAGTTATGTCATTCATATGCTTCAGGATCTTGTCCAGCATACGGGTAACCAGGTCCGGTACATATTCACCCTGTTTCAGTTTGTTACTGAGCTGGAACATTTTCCAGAAACCCGAAACCCGTTTCAAAGCCTTGGATATCTCCTGGGTGTTCTCCGGTGCGGCAGTCAGTTCAGTCAATGCTTCACTGAATTCCCTGGTTGCTGTATCAAAATCCTGGATATATTTATCGTTGTTGAAACCCCAGCTCAGTAACATATACAGATTACCCATGCGTTGGGATAGCATGCGTTGGCGTCCTGAAATGTTCACCAGGTGTCCCTTACTGGTACCGGACTCCTTTTCCAGTAACAGTACCACCTGATGTGCGGCCTTTAGGAGCTTTTCAGCTTCGGTACGTAGTTTTTCAGCACTCTTGCGTTCTACTTTACCTAAGGCGATTTTTTTCACCGGAACCCAGAGCTTATCCACTTTTTTCAGGCCCTGTTTGACTTCATCGTTATTGGTAAATGCCTTGAGCCAGGCCAGCTGCTTCTCAAATAACTTAACTGCGGCCTTTAGCTGTTGGGTGGATTGATCGAAGCGAATGTCCTGTCCGATCTGGCAGTAGGACTTAACAATTCGCTGGGTCAGCATGCGCTGACGGCCTGCCTTATTGATGGCTTCACCCATGGTTTGTTCTGCTGCAAAGGTCGGTGGCAGCAAACTAATGGATATTGCCAGTATTCCCAGACCAAAAAGGACGCGCTTAAAGTTCATGCGTAAATTCCTGATAATTATCTGAAATAGTTAATAGGTATTATTAATTGTTGGCATAAGATCATAATTCGACTGTAAATATTTAGCAAATCAGTTATATGTCAACTTTTTACTTTGTGAAGTTGATTTAACTTCACGAGTCAAATCAATAGCGGCATTTATCTCAGATTCTGAAATATCAATGATCATGATGGCAGACGTGTAGTTACAGGGCTGTTAAAATACCCAATTTTTCCCGTTGGAGAGGGGCAATAATGTTCAATAAAGAGATGCAGATCAGCGGTTACGATGATGAGATCTGGGCGGCTATTCAGGCCGAGGAGAAGCGGCAGGAAGAGCACATCGAGCTGATCGCTTCCGAAAACTACACCAGCCCGCGCGTAATGCAGGCTCAGGGTTCGGTTCTTACTAATAAGTATGCTGAGGGTTATCCTGGCAAACGCTATTACGGCGGTTGTGAACATGTGGATGTGGCAGAGCAGTTGGCTATCGATCGTGCCAAGGAGCTATTTGGTGCCGACTATGCCAACGTGCAGCCACACTCCGGGTCTCAGGCCAATGCCGCGGTGTACATGGCTCTATGTCAACCGGGAGATACGGTTCTGGGCATGAGTCTGGCCCATGGTGGACACCTGACCCACGGTGCCAAACCAAATTTTTCCGGCAAGATCTACAATGCGGTACAGTATGGCCTGAACCCGGATACCGGTGAGATCGACTATGAAGAGGTGGAGCGCCTAGCACGGGAGCACAAGCCAAAGATGATCGTGGCCGGTTTCTCCGCCTACTCCCGGGTGGTGGACTGGGAACGTTTCCGTAAGATCTCTGACGAGGTAGGTGCCTATCTGTTTGTGGATATGGCCCACGTGGCAGGTCTGATTGCCGCCGGACTCTATCCCAGCCCGATCAATATTGCAGACGTAACCACTACTACCACCCACAAGACCCTGCGTGGTCCACGTGGTGGTCTGATCCTGGCCAAGTCCAACGAAGAGGTGGAGAAGAAGCTGAATTCCCTGGTATTCCCTGGCACCCAGGGTGGTCCTTTGATGCACGTGATCGCTGCCAAGGCAGTGGCCTTCAAAGAGGCTATGGAGCCTGAGTTTAAGAGCTACCAGCAGCAGGTGATGACCAATGCCCAGGCCATGGCCAAGGTGTTCATGGAGCGCGGTTATGATGTGGTCTCCAAGGGTACCGATGACCACCTGTTCCTGGTCAGCTTCATCGAGGCCGGTCTTACCGGTAAGGATGTGGATGCCTGGTTGGGAGCGGCCAACATCACGGTAAACAAGAATGCTGTTCCTAATGATCCGCAATCGCCATTTGTTACCAGTGGTATCCGTGTCGGTACCCCTGCCATTACCACCCGTGGTTTCAATGAGAGCGATGCCACAGACCTGGCAAGTTGGATGTGTGATGTTATTGACAGTCGTGGTGACCAAGCGGTAATTGATGCCACTAAACAGAAGGTACTGGAGATCTGCAACCGGTACCCGGTATATAAATAGATAGAGGAGTGGCTACAGGGTGCCGGGCCTTGGATGAATGTTCGGTACCCAGATCCATAAGCTATGCGTTGCCCATTCTGCGGAGCACAGGATACAAAGGTAATCGACTCGCGACTATTCGGCGATGGCGACCAGGTGCGCCGTCGGCGTGAATGCACCGTATGCAAGGAACGGGTTACCACCTACGAGACGGCTGAGCTAAACCTGCCACGACTGATCAAACATGATGGCAGTCGTGAACTGTTTGACGGGCGCAAACTGGCCACCGGTATGAACCGGGCCCTGGAGAAACGCCCGGTGAGTGCCGAACAGATGGAAGATGCCCTGGGCCGGATTCGGCGCAAGCTCCTGGCCTGTGGTGAGAAGGAGATACCATCGCGCCAGATCGGTGAGTGGGTGATGGATGAACTGCGACTGCTGGACCAGGTGGCCTATGTTAGATTTGCCTCGGTCTATCGTAGCTTTGAAGATGTAAACGAATTCCGCGAAGAGATCGAACGTCTGGAAAATCAACCATCTCCTGAAACCAAACGTGACCAACTGGATCTGCTGGATAACGGAGACAATAAATGAACCGGGATGACCACCGGTTCATGGCCCGGGCCATACGTCTGGCAAAACTGGGTCTGTATACCACCAATCCCAATCCACGGGTTGGTTGTGTGCTGGTAAAGGATGGTGTGATGGTAGGTGAAGGCTACCACCTGCGTGCCGGTGAACCCCATGCCGAACGTAATGCCATTGCCGATGCTGGTGCTAAGGCCAAAGGATCGACCGCTTACGTAACTCTGGAACCATGTTGCCACCATGGAAAAACCCCTCCTTGCAGTGATGGATTAATCGAGGCCGGTGTCAGCCGGGTGGTTGCTGCCATGCAGGATCCTAATCCGTTGGTGGCAGGTAAGGGGATGCAGCAACTGCATGATGCTGGTATACAGGTTGAGTTTGGGGTACTGGAGTCCGAGGCCAAGGCTATTAACCCTGGATTTATCAAACGCCAACATACTGGACTACCATACGTACGCTGCAAACTGGCCATGAGTCTGGACGGCAGGACTGCCATGGCCAGCGGTGAGAGTAAATGGATCACCAGTCCTGAGGCGCGCATGGATGTGCATCGCCTGCGTGCCAGAAGCTCGGCCATTGTCACCGGCATTGAAACAGTATTGGCAGATGATCCTTCCATGGATGCACGCCTGGATAATGTGGATGTGGTGCAGCCATTGCGGGTGGTACTTGATTCCAATCTGCGTATGCCACCAGAGGCGAAGATGCTGGGCCTGGATGGTGAGGTACTTATTGCCTGCGGTGCTGCTGCTAATCAGCAACGTCAGCAGGCCCTGGAACTGGCCGGTGCTGAGGTGCTGCGCCAGGATGAAGTGAGCGAACGCATAGATCTTGAATCACTACTACGCAAGCTGGCAGAGCGAGAGATAAACGAAGTTATGTTGGAGACCGGTGCGGTTTTGGCCGGATCCTATATGGCTGCAGGATTGATCGATGAACTCGTGGTCTATATTGCGCCACACCTGATGGGTGCGGGAGCCCGCGGCCTGCTGGAGATCCCTGGTCTGGAACGGATGCAGGATCGGGTGGATCTGGAAATTGTAGATCTGCGTCAGGTGGGTAGAGACCTGCGCATAACGGCCAAGCCGGTCAGGAGTGAATGACTTATGTTTACCGGAATTATTCAGGCGGTGGGAACCCTGGCCGCCATGGAACCGCGAGGTGGAGATATGGCTCTGCATATCCGTACCGGTGACTTGCGCATGGATAACGTGGCCCTGGGGGATAGCATTGCCACCAATGGTGTCTGCCTGACGGTGATAGATCTACCAGGAGATGGCTATATTGCTGATGTCTCCCGTGAGTCTCTTAATCACACCACTCTTGGCGAGCTCAAACCCGGCAGTCCGGTAAATCTGGAAAAGGCCCTGACCCTGGAATCACATCTTGGTGGTCACCTGGTGAGTGGCCATGTGGATGGGGTGGGTAGAATTCTGGAGCGGCGGGATGATGGGCGCTCGGTGCGTTTCCGTATCGATGCCCCCAAAGAACTTGCACGCTACATAGCCCACAAGGGTTCCATCTGTGTGGACGGGGTCAGTCTCACCGTGAATGCGGTACAGGGCAGTCAGTTCGAGCTCAATATCGTGCCCCATACCATCCAGGAGACCACCATATCCGGCTACCGTTCCGGCACCAGGGTTAATCTGGAAGTGGATCAGATTGCCCGCTATCTGGAACGCTTGCTGCTGGGAGACAAGGCGGCCGGTTCTGTAGATCCTTCCGGAATAACTGAGGAACTGCTGGCCAGAAATGGCTTCATGAAGTAGGAGTGGTTACTGAGCAAGAACCAACTCCATTTCTATGCAGTCTAATGCTCTGATAGAATGGGCGATTACCCACGAATATATGGATGCTAAACACATCCAGGATGCTTAAAGAATTTATGAATCTGAATACAACTGAAGAGATCGTTGAAGATCTGCGCCAGGGCAAGATGGTAATCATCATGGATGATGAGGATCGTGAAAATGAAGGTGATCTCGTTATGGCGGCCGAGTTGGTCACCCCCGAAGCCATTAACTTTATGGCCCGCTATGGACGCGGTCTGATATGCCTTACTCTAAGTAAGGAGATGTGTCAGCAGCTGCGTCTGCCTCTCATGGTGAACCAGAATGAGTCAGCCCACTCTACTAATTTCACCATCTCCATCGAGGCTGCTGAAGGTGTCACCACCGGTATCTCGGCTGCAGATCGGGCAACCACAGTATTGGCTGCGGTAAAGGATGATGCTCAGCCCCAGGATCTGGTACAACCAGGACACATCTTTCCGCTCATGGCCCAGCCCGGTGGGGTATTAGTAAGGGCAGGGCATACTGAAGGCGGTTGCGATCTAGCACGCCTGGCAGGCCTTAAGCCGGCCTCGGTGATCGTGGAGATCCTGAATGACGATGGCACCATGGCACGTCGTCCAGATCTGGAGCGTTTTGCCGCCGAGCATGATCTGAAGATCGGTACTATTGCTGATTTGATCCACTACCGGGTGAACAATGAGAAGACCATAGAACGGGTGCGCGAGTGCCCGCTTAACACCGAGTACGGTGAGTTCCGTCTGGTGGCCTATCAGGATGTAATCGACAACGAAGTGCATCTGGCACTGGTGTTGGGAGATGTATCACCAGAGGAACCAACCCTGGTGCGGGTGCACATGCAGAATACCCTGTGCGATCTGTTTGCCACCTCCTATGCCAATAGTGGCTGGCCACTGCGCAACGCCATGCGCCAGGTTGCGAAAGAGGGGGCTGGAGTCATAGTAGTATTGAGAAATCACGATACCACACGTGAGATAATCCAACGTATGGGGGAGCTTCTAAAGAAGGAGCGCAAGGAGTTTGTGCCGCAGAGTAGTAGTGGTAGTCACCTAAGGACTTTTGGCGTTGGTGCCCAGATTCTCACTGATCTGGGTGTGCGTAAGATGCGGGTGTTGAGTGCGCCCAAGGCGATCCACGGACTTTCAGGCTTTGACCTGGAAGTGGTTGAATACGTGGATTGTGAGTAAGATTAAGATATCTAATAACGGGGTTTAACTATGACAATAAAGAGCATTGAGGGCGCACTGAATGTACAGAATGCACGTTTCTGTCTGGTAGTTGCTCGCTTCAACAGTTTCATTGTAGAGAGCCTGCTGGAAGGTGCTATTGATACCATCAAGCGCCATGGTGCAGCAGATTCAGATATCACCATCGTGCGGGTGCCCGGCGCCTTTGAGATGCCACTGGTGGTGGAGAAGGTTGCAGCCAGCGGTGACTATGATGCCGTGGTGGCACTGGGTGCAGTAATACGTGGTGGAACCCCACACTTTGAATACGTGGCCGGAGAGTGTGTAAAGGGCATTGCCCAGGTCACCCTCAAGCATGGCGTCCCAGTCTCCTTTGGCGTACTAACCGTGGACACCATAGAACAGGCCATTGAACGCGCAGGTACCAAGGCCGGTAACAAGGGTGGCGAAGCTGCCATGTCTGCTATCGAAATGGTCAATCTGCTGCGTCAGATCTAATGAGCGGAAAGCGCACCAAGGCGCGGCATCATGCCGTGCAGGCTATCTACCAGTGGCAGATAGCCGGTCATGATGTATCGGAAGTAGATAGCCAGTTCCTGGATACTGAGGATCTGAATAGTTTTGAAGTTGATTACTTCAAGGACCTGCTGCATGGGGTTCCGGCAAATCTGGATGCACTGGATGCTGAGCTTAAACACTGCGTGGACCGTTCCATTGAGAGTATCGACCCGGTGGAACGGGCCATACTCCGCCTGGGTGCCTATGAAATGCTGCGCCACCCGGAGGTGCCATACCGGGTGGTTATCAACGAAGCAGTGGAACTGACCAAAGTGTTCGGTGCCGAGCAGGGACACAAATATGTTAACGGAGTGCTGGATAAGCTGGCACGCAGGGCGCGTAAGAGCGAAGCCGGGGGCTAGGGTCTGTTGACACTAATCCAATAGGCCCTGTTACACTTGAAAAAGCTCCAATCTAGGCGCGAGGAGTGAAGTTTGGTTATTCCAAATGAACAACGAGCAACAACGAGTGGTGCTTTTTCAAGCGTAACCCGAAGGGCTGGGGCAATTTTTACGCCCAGCGGTGTTATCATTCGTTCATGTAGAGTCACTACACATCACTCATTCTGCCTTGCTGGGCAAAAAAATAGTTCCAGCAGGGTCTTTTGGATTAGTGTTAACAGGCCCTGTTGATCGCTCTGATGGTTTACCGGCCGATAACCTGATTAACCACTCAATGGCCATTCATGCCTCTAGCTGAATTTGATCTGATCAGAGAGTATTTTTCCCACGCTACCGCCAGCCGGGATGATGTGATTCTTGGTGTTGGTGATGACTGCGCTCTGCTGCAACCACCTGCTGGAATGGAGATGGCTATTACCACCGATACCCTGGTGGAAGGGGTGCATTTCTCTCCGGGTGCAGATCCGGAAGCGCTGGGGCATAAATCCCTGGCAGTTAATCTAAGTGACCTGGCTGCCATGGGGGCGCAACCCTCCTGGGTCACCCTGGCCCTGACCATGCCTGCAAGTGAACCGGAATGGCTCAAGGGTTTCAGTCGTGGGTTTCTTGCCCTGGCACAGAAACACCATGTAGCTCTCATTGGCGGTGATACCACCAGCGGTCCGCTCAGTATTACCGTTACCGCCCACGGCTTTGTGGATTCGCATAAGGCCCTCAGGCGTAGTGGAGCGAATGTTGGAGATCAGATCTATGTCACTGGTCAACTTGGTGATGCTGGTTTGGCGCTACTGGTGCAGAAGGGTGTATATGTTCCAGAGAACGGGTTGCCACAATTGCAGCAGCGTCTGGATAGACCGCAGCCACGCCTGGCTGCAGGTCAGGCCATGGTTGGTGTAGCCTCTGCTGTCATCGATATTTCGGATGGGCTTGTTTCTGATCTGGGGCACATCTGTAAGCGGAGTGGAGTAGGCGCCAGGGTGTATCTGGAAAAAATACCCATTTCGAAGGAGGTAACGAAATATCTGCAAACTGGCGGACACTGGGGCACCGTGATTGCTGCAGGGGATGATTACGAACTCTGCATTACGGTACCACCGGCACAGGAATCAACTCTGGAAACTGTTGCTGCAGGTTTAGACTGCGATCTAACCTTGGTGGGTGAGGTGGTTGCAGGCTCAGAGGTAACCTGCATCCAATCAGACGGATCGGTAGTAACCGGAGTTACATCTGGTTACCAGCACTTTACCTGATGCAACCGCAAACAAAAGTAAGCTGGAGCAACCCAGTGCATCTGTTGGCCTTTGGTCTGGGTTCCGGGGCCGCACCCAAGGCCCCAGGTACAGTTGGCACCATCGCTGCCATACCCTTGTATCTGCTGCTGCAACCGTTGAATCAACTCTACTATCTGTATGTGGTGCTGGCCATGTCCATATTCGGGGTATGGCTATGTCATCGTGCTGCCGAGGATATGGGGCTACATGATCACCCAGGCATAGTCTGGGATGAGTGGGTAGGTTTTCTGATAACCATGTGGCTGGCGCCCAGCGGCTGGGGCTGGCTGTTGGCAGGTTTTGTCGTGTTCCGTTTTTTCGACATCATTAAACCCTGGCCCATACATCTGCTGGACCAGCATATACCTGGAGGTTGGGGCATTATGGTGGATGATATCCTGGCTGGGATATATGCATTTGCTCTGATGCAGTTTGCCGCCTATGTTTATCTATAGAGCTGTTTACTCTGTAATGCTGAGTGTGGCAGTAGTAATCGCTAACCATTGACTGAAAATCTACGTGGTGGTTTGCATCTTATATTATTGTTAGCAGGCCATAAGTTAACTGACAACAGGGAGAATATGTTGAGATTTTTTTCTAGGAATACGCTTCTGGGGTTTATCCTGACACTGGTACTGCCATTTTCTGCTTATGCGGTAGAGAAGATACGTGTAATGGCCCTGTTTCCAGGCAAGGCAATGGTGGAGGTGGATGGCAAGAACCGTCTGCTTAAGGCAGGCAAGACATCACCAGAAGGGCTATTGCTGGTCTCTGCGGACAGCAACGAAGCGGTGATTGAGGTTAATGGTGACCGCAAGAGTTATAAAGTGGGGGCTAAGTACGGGGGGAATTTCAGTGCCAGCGCCAAACGGGAAGTGAGAATACCCCGGGATAATAGGGGTGGTTATACCACGGTGGGGAGCATCAATGGCCGTACAGTGAATATGTTATTGGACACAGGTGCGACTTCAGTCGCCATGAGTTCTTTGGAGGCCAAGCGGCTTAACCTGCAATACTGGCTGAATGGTGAGAAGATCGTGGTTAGCACCGCATCGGGTTATGCCAGGGGCTACAGAGTCGTTCTGGATAGGGTTCAGGTTGGTTCAATAACCCTCAATAAAGTGGATGGTACGGTAATAGAGGGGAGTAGCCCAACACAGGTGTTACTGGGTATGAGTTTTTTAAACCGGGTTGAGATGAATAATGATGGCAACGTAATGTTGCTGCGTTCCAAGCTCTAAGTCAGTAGTAAATGTTTATAATGACAGGGCTAACCCAGAAGCAGGGTTGGGTCTGTTATCTGGGTTTTAATTTCCACTCCATGGCATAGTAGATTGCCGCACCAATCAGGCCGCTGTAGAGACAAAACTTATGCAGCGCAACTACGGATAACCAGCCATGCATACTGTTGATCATGGTCAACGGGTAGAAGGGTTCCACATCTGCATGCATGATGCTGTCCAGCAACACATGACTGAAGCTGCCAATAAAAGCGCTGATGAAGGCTACCCACCAATATATGATTATGGGCTTCTCTCTGGCAATGCCAAGAATTCTCAATCCCAGTTCTGACAGGTGCTTGCCAGTCAGGGCAGAAAATATTGCTACCAGGGTGGCGCCAACATAGGTGTGGGTAAAGCCGTGCAGTTTCCCTTCCCCGGTTATCATTACCACCAGGGGCTGAATATCCATGACTATCTGGGTCCAGCCAAAAACCATAAGGCTGAAGCTGCCGCGCATAACAGCCTTGATGAAGATGCCTGGACCCATATGTATTGGAGTGAATGGCATTATCTACCCTTGATATTTATTTCTGATCTCATGCCACACCGTGGCCTCCTCATGCTTGTCTCTTTTGGCTGCACCCAGGGCCAGAATCTCAGCCTTCTTGATTAGGGTTTGGGTGGCTGCGGTTAGATCCTGGCCATCGATTAAGCCAGAAGAGATTATCTTCTCCAGGGCCTGGATGCGAAACCGGTCCATGCCCCAGTGTTGTTGTGACAATTGGTCTTGGTGTCCGCCATATTTTGTTATCTGCGGCTCCTCTACAAATGCAACCGGATGTGTGGCGCATATACGTAACCACAGGTCGTAGTCTTCACAGGCCGGTAGTTCTTCGTCGAAGTTGCCAATCGCATCAAACAGCTCACGGTGAATGATCACGGAGGAGGGGGAGATCACGCACAGCGGCAGGCAGTTCTGGAAGATATGGCCACCACACTTGGCGTGTTTTTTCATCTGGTTTACGCGTCTGCCGTTGCGAATCCATATCTCCTCGGTGTGACAGATCTGAATCTCTGGGTTTTGTTCCAGCAACTCTTTCTGGGCCTGAAGCTTACCCGGCAGCCACTCATCATCTGAATCAAGAAATGCCAGCCAGTCACCACTAGCTCGGTCTATACCAGTGTTGCGAGCTGCGCTTACCCCACGGTTAGGCTGTTTTAAATATATACACTGTGGATATGACTCTCTGATCAGTTGCTCGGTACTGTCGCTAGAGCCGTCATCCACCACTATTATCTCTATGGGAGGGAGTGTTTGCTCCAGTACCGACTGTATGGCGCGTCCCAGTACCTGGGCGCGGTTGTAACTGGGAATGATTACAGAGATCTTCATGTTTTGTAAGGTTGTGTAAACAGTGGTTACAGCTATAGGATGTGGGCTAGTGGTAAGACTGTATATGATCTGTAAGCTGTTTCAAGCTCTGGTAATAAATAGTGGGGGTAGATGCTGGTGAAACTTGATGTGCCTGTAGTTGGAATTCTACGTGGTGTCGATCCTGACTTTTTCCCCCAGCTGCTGCAGGCCGCATATCGTGCCGGGTTGCAGGCTGTAGAGGTAACCATGAATACTCCTGGTGCTGAGAGGATGCTGCGTGACAATAGGCATCTGGTACCGGCTGGCTGTTATCTGGGGATGGGTACAGTGCGAAACCGGGATGAGGCACGCTTGGCTATTTCTGCTGGGGCCATGTTTCTGGTCTCTCCCAATACCGATGAGAGAGTGATTGATTACTCCCGCAGACACAGTACCCCAATAGTTGCTGGTGCCTACACCCCTACTGAGGTATACCAGGCCTGGAGTACCGGAGCTGATATGGTGAAGGTGTTTCCCTGTCCTGGCCCTGAGTACATCAAGGATCTTTTGGGGCCCATGGATGAAATACCCTTGGTTGCGGTAGGAGGGGTGAAGCGTGAGAATCTCTTGCAGTTTTTAGATGCTGGCGCAGTTGCGGTTGGTGTTGGTAACAGCCTGTTTGGGGCCGATGTATTACAGAACAGGGATGCAGAGGGGGTCTACAAGCATATATGCGAATATCTGGAAGGAGTGCCTGTCGCAGGCTGAAAATAATGTAAGGGGAGGGGGGAAGTGCCTGATTGGGGCTATGGGGGAGCCCCAATCAGGCTGTGCTTAAATCCATTTACTAAATGAAATGTAAACATGAGGTTGTGTCAAAACCTCCAGATTGAGTGATATATTCAACAGCCATGATCAATCTGTTCAAATAGCCACGATACAAGGGCGATGACTCCCGGCTTCGCAGCTGCCAACTCAGCTCAATATGGTCATGTATCCCACATGTCGAGAGTATGGCAAGGAGCAGGTAAAAAAGTTCCTGGTGAAGCTTGATCTGCAGCGCTTTTCATCTCCCGATATCCTTGCTTATCCATTAGATAAAAAAACTGGTCAAGCCGGGAAATTCACCTGGAACTGAAAACTATTATCTCCTGTTCCTAACTGTAAATAATGCATTACTCATGCCAAGAAATATATTGGGCTTAAGGCGTAGTACCTACTACCAAATAAGTCGTATATATAAAAGCATAAGATGACTTAATAAATGTTTATAAACAGATACTTAAGAAAAAATATCATAATAATCTGATAAACATGAAGATGTTGAAAAATAGGAATAAATCTAATTATTTTCAACCTGTTGTATTACCTGGTAGTAATTCAGTGTGTAGTTTCTGAATATAGAATTGTTATATGCGGGCTGTCTTGGGGGGGGTAAGACGTCAGAACCACCACCCGATTTGGTGGTGGTTCTGACGGTTGGCAGGGGTTATTTTTTACGAATACCTTCCACGCCCAAATACATATGTACAGTCTGAGAAGCTGGCCCCAGATTTTTCATGATATTGAAGTCTGTTAGCTTGAAGCTGGTCTCTCCTTCAAACCCACGCCGGTATCCACCCCATGGGTCATTACCGTGACCTAAATGCCTTACCGAGATGGTCAGAGGGCGGGTAACACCCTTCAGGGTAAGGTTACCCATGAGTTGCGCCATGCCACCACCCATGACCTTGAAGCCGGTACTGACAAAACTGGCCTTGGGGAATTTGTCCGTATCCAGGAAGTCATCACTGCGTAGGTGTTTGTCCCGCTCAGCGTGATTGCTGTCGATGCTGGTCACATCAATGTCCACCTTTACTTTGGACGCTGCGGGTTTTTTCTCATCATAGCTGAACTCACCGGAGAAGGTATTGAAGCGTCCCAACAGCCAGCTGTATCCCAGGTGCGAGATCTTGAACTGAATAAAGGCGTGGGCCCCTTTGGTATCTATCACGTAATCTGCAGCCTGGGCGGTAACTGACCCGACAAAAATCAGTGCTGCGGTAAAAAATCCTATCATGGTTTTTGCTTTCATCCTGATGTCTCCTCGTTTGCTGTTTTGCCAAGCATTCTGGTTAGGGTTGTGTCTCTGTCTAAGATATGGTGTTTAAGTGCGCCTGCGGCATGGATAGCTGCTGTAAGGATAAGCGTCCATGCGACAATCTCGTGAATATCTCCCATAAGCTCTTCTTGTTTGTTGAGCCCCGTGAACAGGGCCGGAATCTCAAACCAGCCAAATACTGAAACGGCGCGTCCATCTGCGGTGGAGATAAGGTAGCCACTGATCATGGTAACCAGGGGCAGCAGATAGAGCATGAAGTGGGCCATGTGAGCTGCCTGTACCTCCCAGGGTTTGTGGTTGGGGTGTGGCGATGGAACTGTTTCGCGTAATCTCCAGCCCAGTCGCAGCAGGATTAGGAAGAACAGCAGTATGCCTATGCTGCGATGGATATCTGGACCCTGTTTGTACCAGGGGTCGTAGTAGTCCAGTCCGGTCATCCACAGACCCAGTGCGAACAGCCCGATAACGCTGGCGGCCACTAGCCAGTGCATAAGTACCGCCAGCAGGCCCCAGGATGAAGCAGTGTTACGCCACTTCGTCATGGGTGTCCTCCACTTCGCCAAACAGTCCGCTCTCATAATCGCGGTAGGCCTGTTCGATCTCTTCTTTGGTGTTCATCACGAATGGTCCATGTCTCGCGATCGGTTCACCTATGGGTTTGCCTGCGATAAGCAACATGCGGCTCTCCTCAGAGCTGTCGATGACTACACCATCGCCATCTCCCAGGGTTGCCAGTTCGCCGGTTGTAACTGTTGCATGGCCGATCTGTATCTTGCCTGAGATCAGGTAGATGAAGGCATTGAAGCCCTGGGGTATTACCTCAGTGTAGTCGCTATCTGCCGGTATGCTGATATCCAGGTAGATGGCATCGGTGCTGGTAGAGGTAACCGGGCCAGTGCTGCCTTCAATGGTTGTGCCGGATATGACCCGCAGTTTTACACCGTTGCTGCGAGTCTCTTCGGTGATCTGATCCGGTTCATACTCCTGGTATGCCGGGGTACCCATCTTCTCTGCTGCGGGCAGGTTTACCCAGAGTTGAAAACCCTGGAGCAAGCCATCCTCCTGTTCCGGCATCTCCGAGTGCTTGATGCCGCTGGCTGCTGTCATCCACTGCACACCGCCGGCCTTTACTACCCCCATGTGCCCGGCGCTGTCTCTATGTCTAACCTGGCCGGCCAGCAGGTAGGTTACGGTCTCGAAGCCGCGATGTGGATGGGGAGGGAAGCCGGCGATATAGTCATTGGGATTATCGGAGCTGAATACATCCAGCAGCAGGAAGGGGTCCAGCAGACGCAGGCCTGGTGCTGGCAATACCCGCTTGAGTTGAACGCCGGCACCGTCCTGGGTGTCTGTGCCCCTGACTTTCTGGCCAATACTGCGTGGATGTTGAATTGGGATGTTCATAGTTACTCCTCAGGCTGCTGCCTGGGCCAGCGTGTCCCTGATCTGGATCTGGGCAGCCGCTATGCTTTGGTCGCGAACCTCTGGTGAGATGTTCAGCCCTTCGGCATGGATGATCTGGATATCCTCTATGCCCAGGAAACCAAACAGGGTTTGCAGGTAACTGACCTGGTGGTCCATCTGATCCATGGGGCTCTCGTTATAGAAGCCACCCCTGGTGCTCAGTATGTAGACCTGTTTGTCGCTTACTAATCCAACTGGTCCTTCTGCGGTGTATTCAAAGGTCTTTCCAGGAACGGTGATATGGTCGATCCAGGCTTTCAGGGTGGAGGGGATGGTGAAGTTGTACATGGGTACGCCCAGTACCAGTACGTCGGCGTCCAGAAACTCCTGCAGCAACTCTTCATACTGTTCTGCAGTTATGCTTTGCTCTGGTGAGCGCTGCTCTGCTGGCGTCATCATGCTGCCAAGGATGGCGCTGTTGATATGGGGTAGTGGGTTATCGACTATGTCGCGCTGAATGATCTGGTCTTCTGCAGATACACTCTTCCAGCGCTGGATAAACTCATCTGTAAGACGCCGGGACTCGGATCTCTCACCCTGGGCGCTGGCATCTATTTGGAGAATGGTACGTGGCATTTGTCTGTTCCTCGATATGGGGTTGATCTCTAGCTGTGATGGAAATTCTAGGTCAGAAAAACCTAGTGCACTAGTAGGTAAATATGGAAGTAATTGTTCCAAATATAGAACAATAAGGGAGGATAATTACTAAATCAGGCCTGTGTAAGGGTGATTTAATTGGATTTTTAGATAATACGGTACAGTTGTTAGGTTGGTGACAGCCGTTCGGCAATAAAATCGATAAAGCTGCGTACCTTCAGGGTAAGGTGTCTCTGGGATGGGTATACTGCATAGATGCCGCCTGCTGGCAGTTGCCATTCCGGCATTACCTGAACCAGTTTTCCACTCTGCAGCGACCCACGACACAGACTGGAGGGCAGGGCGGCTATACCCAGTCCGGCTATGGCTGCCTCACGCAGGGTGTCCATGCTGTTGGCTACCAGGCGGCCCTTGATTTCCACCTGAGACAGGTTATTGCTGGAACTGAACTGCAGGGTACTGCGGCCATCGGATCCGGGATAGGCCAGGCAGCTGTGTTCATGCAGATCCTTGGGGTTTTGGGGTGATCCATGCCGCTCCAGGTAGGAAGGGGCTGCACACAACAGCAGGCTGGAGTCACCCAGGCGGCGGGCGATCATGCTGGAGTCCTCCAGGTTGCCGGCACGCAGGGCCAGGTCAAAACCCTCTGCCACCAGGTCCACGTATCTGTTGGTCAGTATCAGTTCCAACTGTACCTCAGGGTAACATTCCAGGTATTCCGAGATGATGGTGCCAATATGGGTGTTGCCCCACTCAATAGGGCCAGTTACCCGCAGCAGGCCACGTGGTTGTTCGAGATCACGGCTGATCAGGTTTTCCGCCTCCTTGGCCTCTTCCACCACTCGCAGGCAGCGCTCGTAGAACTCGGCCCCGATATCGGTCAGGCGCAGGGACCTAGTGGTGCGGTGTAACAGGCGGCTATCCAGTTTGCTCTCCAAGTTGGAGATGCGGCGGCTGAGGGTGGACTTGGGCATACCCAGTTCACGGGCGGCGGCGGTAAAGCTACCCGAGTCAACCACCTGGGCGAACAGCAGCATGTCGTTGAGGTCGATCATTACTGTTTAGTTTCTGTGGTTGTGTTCAGGGGGTCAATAGTTATTGAACCAGATGTTGAGTATGTACGGTGCATCCTTGTCTTAGTAGATTTACAGTGACTAGAGTTTATTTTCAATCGAGTCTGACCCTATTGATTTTTTACATCTGGGTGAGCAGGAGAGTGTCGTTGTGGTCAATCATCACTGTCTAGCGTTGGTGCTTAAGTTTGATCGCCCTGACAACAATCAGAAAAAATAACGTTTGTGCCCCATATATAAGCAAGAACCAATGAGCAACCCCACTAACAACACTACAAGATATGGTTTCGTAGTAACATTTCATTAAAACACTTACAGAATCAGCACCACCAAATTCAAGCCCATAAAAACTCAAATACCCTCCGTATAAAAACATGGTTAAATAAACAGGATAGCCCAACCATTGCAGGTTAAGACGCCTATATTTTCGACAAAAAATGCTGATCAGGATTAATGCTATAGGGCTGGTTAATGTTAGAAACAGCAAAACAAAACGCATGGTGTTAGGATCATGTGACCCTTTCGATAAGACAGATATTGAAGGGATATAATTAGATACAGCCATGCAAAACTGGCAAGCTTCATAATCCAAATTCAATTCACGAACTACGAATGCAATAACAAATGCTATCGCTAACCATGCTAAACCAATGCGGG
Organism: Chromatiales bacterium; assembly: GCA_028278145.1. Taxonomy (GTDB): domain Bacteria; phylum Pseudomonadota; class Gammaproteobacteria; order Chromatiales; family Chromatiaceae; genus JAAGZL01. Next base: position 25,726 of record JANQEV010000006.1, read on the forward strand.
TTAGATTCCTGGTTGACTCCTTAGTTAACAGCGGGTCCTTGGACTGTATATTACGCATATTAATCAGCATGATTTATCCCATAGTTTAATGGAGCAATGGTCTGGAAAGGGGTCTGGAAAGGGTGGAAAGGGGACGCGTCTATTTTTTTTAATCTTTTTGTTTTATCTGGCATGAATGTCTTCCTTGACCATTTGTAATTGATAAGTTTTTTCTTTGTACCAGTGTCTGTAGTTATCAGCCTGTAGTCAATAGCAGCAGGTTAGCCACTGAGAATACGCGGCCAGCGGTCGTGTACCGCGTCCTCCATCTCCGGAGTGATGGTGACCACGTATACACGTCGCTCCTTGTCGTAGTGTGCCACTAGCCCCTGGATCCACTTGCCGGGGGTGATATCAAACCAGTGGCTGTTGCCCTCAATATCCTTCTCCATAAACTGGGAGGCCATGAGCTTCACCGGGGTGGGGAACCACTTGTCCCAGCGTCCGGCATAGATAGAGTCGAGGCGCGCCCAGCCGCCCAGGGGCAGGTGTCCCGCCTGCTCCTTGCGCCGGCCCCAGGGTAGCAGCTCCACACCGCCTATCTTCTTCTTGACCGGCAGGCAGGCCTTGGGGTTGGGGAAGTAGGTACGAACCTCTTCGCCGTTGATGATGTAATAGACTCCGCCGCACATATCTAAAATAGTTCCTGATTACCCAGCCATGTTCAATAGAATAATTAGCCGCAAATAAATGCGCACAAAAGAATAGCCGCGAATAAACGCTAATCACCGCAAAATATGCAAATCACTACTGTAGTGATTCAGGGTGTAGGGTGTAATAGCGTGGCGTATTGCACCATATGTCTGTGGTGCATTACGGCTGTCGCCTAATGCACCCTACGTGATATTTAAGGCCCAACAATATCATTTGCGTTAATTTGCGTTCATTTGCGGCTAATATTTCATTTCTGAATGACCTCATAGTATGGTTTCCCGGTGCCCTGATGGTTTCCAGGCCGGTGCTATCACATTGGGCATGTCTGAGCGCAGCAGCAGACGTGCCGGGGCCAGGGTGAATTCACCATAGCGCTGGTTGATCTGGTCACGGGCCAGGTTGAGGCTCTGTTGGCGTGTGCGATCCGGCACGAACATCTCCAACTGTTCATTGGCAGGGTGGGGGTCCAGGGCTGTTACCTGTACCTGGAACACCGGATGGCCGCGCCACTCTCGTTCCATGAATCTGCGGCATAGCTCCATGATGTCCGGCCCGTGGTCTGTGGGTAGTGCTGGTCTGTATTTCCCACCCAGCCAGCCGTCGACAGTGCGCAGGCCGATAAAGAACCTGCCGGCCCG